>JAHQWF010000043.1 GCA_029856055.1 Candidatus Njordarchaeota archaeon
AAAAAGCTAAAGAAGCATTTTATTATGCTGGTAAAGCTCTCTATGATTACCAAAAGATTAAAGAGAGGGAAAAAGGTAGTATAGATTACAGAGAGTTAGTTCCAGCTCTATTGTATTTTAAAATCTCAGAAGCAAAAAAAGATTTATTTGAGTTACTAGAAAAAATTCGTGGAATGGAGAAATATCACAAATCTATTGACTTCAGAAACATGGCTTTACTTTTGTTAATTAGATCCCTAGAGAATTATAATGTGAATGAAACTCTAAGTGAAATAGATCATCTAATAGATTTATGGATGGAAAATTCGATTAAAGAGCATCAAAGAATGATTGGAGCATATATATTGCTACAAATAGCAAGAAACATATTGTTGAAAAAAAGAGAGGTAGTTAAAGCATTATGGCTTAGATATGAAAGTGATATACAAAAACTATATCCAAAATTTTTTGAACCTTTAAGATTAATGATCCATGGTTTCCTGGAGAGCCGTGAATGGTAAGGGAAAAACATAGATGGATACTAATTGAAATTATAGGGGACAGCATCAGTAAAGATGAATTGATAAAAGCTATAAATCAAAAAATATATGAGTTATATGGCACGGTATATGGGGCAAAGGTCAGGTATCGATTAGTGGATTTTGATGAAAAAGAGAACATCGGCATTATTAGAATTAATCTAGACGCTATAGATCTTTTTAGAGCTACTTTACCTTTCATTAAAGAGGTATCTGGGAAGAAAGTACTAATCAATGATGTATTAGTTAGTGGTACAATTAACGCACTTAGGAAAAAAATGAGTAAGAAGTCTTCCTGGAGCAGGATCTGGAAAGAGAAAAATTTATCAAATGAATCTGGAGAAGAATAAACTATTATCAGAATGCGGGCCCGTAGCTCAGCCTGGACAGAGCGGCAGCCTTCTAACAGAGGAGGTCACTGGAAGAGAGCTGTAGGTCGCGGGTTCGAATCCCGCCGGGCCCGCCATTTCTTCAATTTTGGTTCATTAACTAAGCAAACAAATTTCCGAAAAATGTAATGTTTTTATTTATTCTATATTTCATATTGCTTACTTTTAGTATCAGATCAATAAGGAGTGTCAAGAATGGCAAGACTATACGCTAGGAAGAGAGGTAAATCTGGATCAAAGAGACTTTACAGAGATAAAGCTCCTGAATGGATACCTTTAACGCCAGAGGAAATAGAGAATATCATAGTTGATCTAGCAAAAAAAGGTTATAGTATGGCTATGATTGGTATTATTCTTAGGGATCAGTATGGAGTTCCGAATGTAAGACAGATACTTGGTAAAAAGATAACGAAAGTGCTTGAAGAACATGGGCTTAAACCATCAATGCCAGAAGACCTAGATAATCTTATAAGAAAAGCTGTCAAGTTGAGGAAACATCTCACGATGCATAGAAAGGATTTTCATAATAAAAGAGCTTTGCATTTGATTGAAAGCAAGATAAAGAGGCTTGTAAGATACTATAAAAGAACTGGTAAGTTACCAGAAGATTGGAATTATCAAAAGTACGTAGCCACCATTGGTGGCTAATGATTTATGTATTTTTGGTTTTAGAAATTACTTATTTATGGAGGTTTTTGAATGGCTGATGAATCCGTTTTCCGTATTTATCCTACACATAGAACTCCTATAAATCTTTTGCCCGTTGAGATCGTTGAAAGAAAAGGTCTTGGTCATCCAGATTCTATTTGTGATGGCGCTGTAGATAACATTGCAAAATATTTAACTAAATATTATTTCGAGCATTTCGGTCAACCTCTTCATTTTAATGTTGATAAAGCTGTGTTAGTTGGAGGAAGAGCAGCTCCACATTTTGGTGGAGGAGAAGTATTAGAGCCTATTATTATTCACATTGTAGGTAGAGCTACAGTAGAGGTAAGAACTAATGAGGGTGTAGAAGAAGCGGTTCCTATTGGTGCATTGGTTCTAAGGGGTATCAGAGACTATATTAGTAATAATTTCAGGTATCTCAATCCCTACGAACATGTAGTGATAGAATACGACATTAGACCCGGTAGCGCGGATTTGGTTAGTCTATACGATAGGACTAAAGAAGAGGGAATACCTCTATCAAACGATACTTCATTAGGGGTCGGTTACGCACCGTTTAGTGAAACGGAACGGGTTTGTTTAAAAATTGAGGAATTTTTGAATTCTAAGGAAACTAAGAAGAAATATCCAGCTGTAGGAGAAGATATAAAGGTTATGTGTGTTAGAAAAGACAAGAAAATTGATGTTACGTTAGCAATGGCTACTGTATCTAGGCATGTAAGGAATATAAATGAGTATGTCGCATTGAAAGAGGAGATACATGAAAAGGTACTTGGCTTAGCTTCGAAAGAGCTAGAGGAAACGGAGATAGGTGTGTTGAGAATAAATACAGCTGATAAAATAAATGATGGTAGCGTATACATAACTGTTACAGGTACATCGGCAGAAGCAGGAGATGACGGGCAAGTTGGGAGAGGAAATAGGGCGAATGGATTAATTACTCCCATGAGACCAATGACTATAGAGGCCGCAGCAGGCAAGAATGCCTTTAATCACGTTGGAAAGATCTACCAGATAGCAGCTAATAAAATTGCTGAAAGAGCATACAAAGAGATTGGTTACCTGAAGGAAGTGTATGTTATGCTAGTTAGTACAATAGGCAAGCCTATAACTGAGCCTCAGATAGTAAACGTTGAATATCTTCCAGAAAATCCAAATATTGACAGAAATGATGTTGAATCGGAGATTTCTGGAATTATTAATGAGGTATTGAGCTACTTACCTATATTATGGAAAGATTTCATGGATGGAAAGATCGTAGTCTTTTAGATGGAGGAAAAATAATGAGAGTTAATAAGGGAGACATTGACTTACTGTCAATTCACCAATTTTTTCGTAACAAGGCGCCAGAGCCATCCTTATTAAACTTAGAATATGAGAAAGCAAATAACTGTGTGATTGGCGGTACTTTTGATAAGTTGCATTTTGGACACCAAGCCTTCATAAACTCGGCATTTAATGTCTCAAATATCGTTCATCTATGTATAATGAGTGACGAAGGAGTTAGGAAATGGAGTAAAAAGAAGTTTAGTAACAGGGTTGATCCTTTTAAAGAGAGATATGAAAAAGTAATTGGATTTCTGAAAAAATATAGTTTAACAGATAGGGCGAAAATTTGTAAGATAGATGATCCGTATTCTTATGCAGTAAAAAGAGAAACCGCTTTTGAACTTGATGCAATTTTAGTTTCGACTGAAGAAATAGTTCTAAAAAGAACTATAGTGCTAAATGAAGCTAGAGAATCAAAAAATTTAGAACCACTTAAGATATATCGAATGCCGTTAATCGTTGATATGTATGGGAAACCTATCTCAGCAACAAGAATAAGAGCGAACGAAGAGATATTTTTCCCAAAAGTAGAATCATATAGAATAAGGAAAGAGATAATACCGTTAGTAAGGGAACCTAAAGGCGAATTAGTAGATTCTCCAGAGGAACTACCTAAACCAAAAGGCCCAGTAATAGCGATAGGCGACATAGTAGCAAAAAATCTGATTCGCCACAATTACCCTATAAGTATAGTTATAATTGATAAGAAGAGCAGAAGAAATGCACTTGAAGACTATTTCTTATACCTTAGAAAGGACAATGATATTATGGATATTCCGCCTTTCTTACCAGTAATCAATCCAAAAGCACACATTTTAAATGATGCTTGGACAAAAATAATAATAGCATTGTTTCAAAGAAATCCTGTTGTAATCCAAGTATATGGGGAAGAAGATCTAATGGGTTTTCCAGCAACAATTTTAGCCCCTGACGACACATTAATTGTTTTCGGACAGCCACCACCTTGGGATAAACTTGTTTACTTTTTTGTAGATGAGGAGAAGAGGGAGGAGGCATTAAATTTATTAAAAAAATTTGCGGTTGTGCATGAGTAAAGGTCTATTAAAGAATGTTTTTCTTACTCTAAGATTTTTATTATTTCAAACGGTAGTATCTAAAAAAATAATTTCACGGGATTTCAGAGGGAACAAATTGCAAAGATCAACATTTAATACAAAAAAAGATTATCGCTTGGCTATGGCAATTTACGCTATTGATAATCTTGATTCATTAGCTAGAGACGGTAAAATACCTGGTTTAAAAAAAGAGGAGGCAACAGAGTTACTAGAAAAACTGTCTTCGTGCATTACAAAAATGAGAGAATCTTCGATGTCAAAAAATCTCCTTCTAGTTAGTAATTTGTTTAGGGGGTTCAACAATATATTATCGACATTTATATCTAGATTAGGCATAAATTGGTATCGTATCGCTAAAATGAAAGATGATTACACTGCGAAATTATTGAGATTCTCTATTTTTAATCTAAGATCACTAGGTAATCGGTTAAAGAAAGCACCTGACGATAGCCCAATAGGTGCTGTTAAAATAAGTTATGTAAGAGTACTTGAAGTCAAGAAGCATCCTAGGAACCCAAAGTATAAACTTTTGAAAGCTACTGATATGGAAATGATATATGAAGTAGTGACGGATGTCGATGTTAAGGGAAAAGAGGTAATATTATTTGCTCATACCCCGCCAATTAAGATAGATGGTTTGGTTTCGGAAGGAATAATACTAAAGGATGATAATGGAGAGCCTATCAAAGGGACTGATGAAAATATAGGTCAAGCTCCGCAAAAATTACCTAAAAATGCGGAAAAGATGCTTTCAGATCTAATAATAAAAATACTTGAGGAGGAATTCATATTATAGGTATTAATCATAAGGTGAATTTGCACTGTGCAATTACTTTCATCATTACTATATATGGTTTTAACTATCTTAATGCTATTAAAAATAAAGATGAAGAGCAGCAGTGAAGATATAACCAACTTAGTATCAAGTATTATTCTTATCGCATGCGCATGGATATTAATCTCTAACCCTAGGTACGAAACAATCCTTCTTCTAAGTTCATTTATCTTAACGGGAATATTGCTAGCAACATTACTAGCAATAAAAACATTAAGTAGAATAAAAGGAAAAATAATAAACAGTACAGTGATAAATGGAGACGAAAGTCTATGGAAAGAGATCTTTAGAAAAGCTTTTCATTTTATAGTTCTCATTCTCATTCTGCCTAGACAATATCTATTTTACATTTATAGTTCGTATATATTCATGTTAAATAGTATTATTCCAGGACAAGGATTCGAGTCAGCTTCGATCGAGGCTTATTTCATTAAGGATGCAATTATTATTGTCTCGGGTAGCGCCGTATTCGCATTTATCTTACTAGAATTACTTAGAATCAATTTTAGAATTATGCTTTATCCAAATATATTGATAAGATCAGTCGAGGAAAAAACGGTCGCGGCTCATGTCTATACTGCGATAAGCATATTTTTCATATCCATGGTTTTCCCAGAATCGGTTCTCGTACCAAGTATTATCATTCCTATTTTGCAGGATGCAATGGCCGCAGTCGTGGGACGAGGTTTTGGAAAGAGAGTTATTGCAAGAAATAGAACCTTGGAGGGCTGTTTAGCTGGATTTCTTACAGGTTTTCTAGTAGGAATCTATTTTTTAAATATATTGATCGCTTTATTAGTAGCAGCTATTCTAGAAATCGCTGATTTTCTAACAACAGCTATAAATATTAATGATAATTTGTTATTTCCAATAATTGCAGCTATATCAATAAGTTATATCTCCATGTTCTCCATGTAATTGCATCTAAAGAACGGTTTTAAGGTGGACTAAATGACTAGGGGGCTTTTTATAGGTAGATTCCAACCTTTCCACAATGGCCATCTATATGCGATTAGGAGGATTCTAGAGGAAAACGATGAAATAATCATAGGTATTGGCTCAGCGCAAGATAGTTATTCTATAAAAAACCCATTAACGGCTGGTGAAAGGATCGAGATGATTAGAATAATAATGAAATCTATGGGAGCATTAGATAAGTCAATAATAGTGCCGATTCCCGATATTTTTGAAAACATGGTTTGGCCAGCTAGAGTGATAGAGCTAGTCCCTAAGTTCGAAAAAGTATACTCTGGAAATGAGCTAGTGTTGATGTTATTTGAACAGTTTGGAATTAAGACAATTCGAATCAAGCATGTAAGTAGAGAAGAATACCAGGGAAGTGTGATAAGGAAGAAAATAATTAAAGGGGAGGACTGGAGGAATTTAGTACCAAATGAGGTTTATTTATATTTAAACAAAATAGGTTTTGAAGAGAGAATTAAAAGATTGGTGAAACATGCTAGTGAGGTGGAAGTCTAAAATGGAGATAAAAGTGATAGCGAGTCCTAAACCCACATATATGGAACTATACATAGATGGTACATCATATCATCTTCTTAATGCTTTAAGACGAGCTATATTAACCGAAGTACCCACATTAGCTGTGCATGACGTAATAATTCATATGAATACTAGCGTACTTTACGATGAGGAATTAGCATTAAGATTATCCTTAATCCCCCTTAAAGTTGATCCTAAGGATATCGATGTATTGGGCAAATGCAGGAATATAGAGAGACTTGATTTATCTGAATTAACAGATTGCACGGCTAGATTACGTTTAAAGAAGAAGAACACAACGAAAGACAAAATAATAACAGTCTATGCGAAAGACTTGGAACCTATCGATAAAAAATCAGTTCGTCCAGTATACGAAAATATACCTATTGTTAAACTAGGTCCGGGACAAGAAGTAGATATAGAGATCATAGCGAAAGTAGGTAAAGGCAAGGATCATGCGAAATGGATGCCTGTCTCTACACTAGGATATAAACCACTACCAATTCTCAGGGTCACAGACACTACCAAGTGCCAGGACTGTAATTATTGCGTTGAAGCATGTCCTAAAGGAGTGCTCAAGAAAGAAGATGATACACCAACATTAAGCGGGATAGCATTATATCTTTGTGATTTAGATAGAATATGTGTTAGAGCATGCCCGCATAAAGTTTTAGATCTCCTGGAATCAGAAAATCAATTTATCTTACGTATTGAAAGTGTTGGGCAACACAGTGTTATAGACATAATCAATGCTGCTATTGATATATTGAGCGAGAAGTATCTAGATTTCTCTAAGGAATTGCAAAGCAAAATAAGGGATCTTAAGGAAGCATGAATTTTTTCTCCCTGCGCTCAGCTATATATCTTCCCCGCTGAGATATCTCATGAAATTTTTTGATCACTTCACTAGCGAATGGATTTGTTTTTTTATAACCATTAATAAAAGCAGGATACAAGTAGGAGATTTTATCATAATGTTTACTATTCAGAGAAGTATAAAATATCCGTAATTCAATTCCTTTATCCTCTATTGACGTAGAAACACTCCCTAAACCAAAGTCTATGAAGACTATTCTTTTTTTATTTGTGAGGATTATATTCGAAGTTGTTAAGTCGCCATGGAGAATATGGTGATTATGCATTAAGCCCACATATTCACCGATTCTTTCAAAAATAAGTTTTTCTTCATTCCTAGATAGCACGTTATTAGCTAAAATTTTTCTCAGCAAAGATCCATCAATAAATTCAATTACGATAGTGAACTGAGATAAATTAAGATTATAAATGCAAGGAGCTGGAACCCCTATTTTTTTCACTAAAGATAGAAGCTTTGCCTCCCTTTTTGTTCTAGATTTTCTCAACTTAATATCTACAAACTCCGATCTATACATCTTCTCTACGCGTACTTTTTTAATTGCTTTGAGACCTAGATAATAAGTTAAGTAGATGTAAGACTCAGCGCCCTTACTAATTAATATTTCCTTCAACATCATCACGCTTGAACTAAATTAACATGGAATCAAACTTTTCTATCAAACATTATTTAGTTTAGCTATTATATAACCGTTTGAGAAGAGAATTAACC
>JAHQWF010000017.1 GCA_029856055.1 Candidatus Njordarchaeota archaeon
AATGGTTGAAGTTCTGGAACGTCGTGATTCGCCTTATTCCCAGGACTTCCTTCAAGTCCTCTGCGATTGCTGGTATGTCTCTGTACGTGTACCCGAAGGCCTTAGCGATTGTTATTAGAGTCAGTTTCTGGGGTATTGTCATTTTTCTCCGGCTGTGCTTGCTGTATTTTGGGTATATTATGCTGTAGAGGGCGTGGAGCATCATAGCTAAAATTTTTAAGGCTTTAAACGGTATATACCGCATATTGGGGGCTCCTTTTGAGGAGTTGTTGGGTAAGTCTCTCGTGATACATTATGGGAGGCCCCTCTCTCTTAAATTTGACGCTATGACGTCAAGAATTAGAATTTTTGACAAACCAATTTTTACATTCTATTTCAATACTTAGTCTTACTTGCTATTCAATAGCTATTGCCACGATGTTTATTCTGCTATTTTTCTTTAATGGGGTTAGACCTATTAGTGAATCATAGGCTTCAATGACCTTCCAACCAGTTTTTTTTAGCATCGAGGCAAATTCTCCTAAGCTATAAATTCTGATACTTAATTTTACCGTCCTTAAATAAATCCAATTATCTCCTTTTTTCTCGTAAAATCTCCATAAATCATTTATTGTTGATGATAATGGATAGTATTCTGCAAAGTGAAGAATAAGTAGATCAGGAAACTCTACGTAAGAAGTTGGGCAAAAATCTTCTTCCAAGCTTTCTTTTGATATAGTGTCACCAACTATTAATAAACCATAGTCTCGTGTAACTTTCCTAGCTTCATTAAAAATCGTTATATCCCCCTCTTCGCCAAAGTAACCAATGCTAGTCCATATATTTATGACAGCATCAAATGGTTTAAATTTCTCTGGAATGATCGATAAATCTCTAGCATCACCAACAATAAATTTAGTTCTATCAGAAACTCCCATCCTTTTAGCAATTTTTTCAGCATAACGTATGAAGAGTGGTGAAAAATCAATCCCCACCACTTCATAACCTGCTTCAGCAAGATAAACAGAATGCCTTCCTATACCGCACATGAGATCAAGTATTCTCCCTTCATAAATATCGTTAGATTCAAGTATTTTTCTTATCCATTTAGCTTCTTCTAAACCTTGTTCCCATCTATGCAACATTACCTTTAGAAATATCTCTGCATTATCAATGAAGAATGAAGTAATATTATTTTTCATGAATGATCCCTTTAATTCTACCGTTAATGTAATCACACTTAATTATTAATATCTTTTTAGATTAGAATTACAAAATTTATTCATTGGTTAATTTTTTATGAGAAAATATTTAATATGTTTTTACTACTAAATATTGACTTTGCGGTTCTCAAATAAAAATCATAATTATCGTATTGTGGTTGTTATGATTTATTATATTGCATTATTAGATAAGGATTATAAAGAAATCTGGCATTACTTGAACCCAAGGATCCCATTGCAACTAAGCAATAGATTAAATACTATTGGTTTTGATTCACTAGTAAGCATGTTATCCGCGTTCTCTATGCTTGGGGCTGAATTATTTCGGGAGCCGTTGACTAGTATTGAATATAATACGTTTCAGATAACATATTACAGAATACGTTTAGACAAGGATGATAAGATACTTGGAGTGATTATGACTGATAGGAATGAAGATTTAGGTAAATTAAAGCGTATGATAGAAAAAGTCGTGGAGATGAATTATAATTTAATTAAAAAACGTAGTTCGGGAGCAATAGATGAAGAAACACATTCAAATGAGCCTGAAGTTATTTTAGAGAGCTTCAAGCTTCTCCAAGAAAAATCTAGGATAAGCTCTATAAAGAGATTCGCTTATAAATATAGAACATCGATAGTTAGTTCTATCACAACACTAGTATTAGTAATAGCTGCATTCACGATATACATGAATGGTTTCTCTTTTATGACAATTACTCTGGCATTTGGTTTAATTGCTTCGATTCAAGCTCTAAATATCCTTATAAAGAAGAGTTTTAGAAGAAGTAAATACTATCGATTAGTATCTTAAGTCAATTGTATCCATTATATCTGGTCCCGTACTTATTATTTTTACGGGGACACCAACCTCTTTCTCAACCCTTCTTACGAACTCTATAGCCTCATCGGATAATTTATCGAAATCCCTTACGCCATATGTATCTGGATAGACGCGGTCAAGTTTAGTGATAGCTATCATTGTAGCGCTATTTAGTTTAACAGCTCTTCTAGCTAATTCGAAATTAAATGGTGCCGCCCGCCTCTTCCTCCCCGTAACCGTAGCTATCTCTAACCAACCTCTTTTCTCAGCTTCTTCCTCTGATAGCTCTCCCGGTAATGGCCCAGCCCCGACTCGCGTGACATAAGCTTTGAAGACTATTAGAACATCTTTAACGTACTTTGGACCTATCCCGACATCTGAACATATTGCAGAGGCAGTAACATCTTTGCTTGTAACGTAAGGGTATGTTCCGTGGTATAAAGATAAGAACGTACCTTGAGTACCTTCAATAAGTACTTCTTCGCCATTATCTATGGCTTCATGAAGTTCTCCTGGTACATCCGTAAGAAATTCTTTTAGCTGATCAACATCTCTCGCCAACTTAAGGATCCTAAGAGCTCTATCTGCGTTGGCGGGTCCACAACCTGTACCTGTAGTACCTAGCCTTCCCTTTAGATCTTCTTTTTGATCTCTTTTAATATGAGTATCCTCGATTATTCCGCATTGGTAATCTACACCTACTCTTTTCGGATTAACACCTGTTTCTCTAATTTCTTTAAGGAGAATATTTGGGTTTATTAAAACTCCTGGACCGATTAATAATCTTGATGTCTCATTAACAAAACCGCTTGGTAATTGTCTTAGTTTATACTGCTTCCCTCTAAAAGTAACTGTATGTCCAGCATTAGGTCCTACTCCCCCCCTAGCTACTATTGCGGGTTTATCATGATAAGATATGTACGAAACTATTTTTCCCTTCCCTTCGTCTCCAAAAAATCCTCCAACAACCACAAGAGAGCTCAAGCTGATCACCAGAATATAGGTTTCCGTAAACCATATTTAAAAGTTAGTTTAGTTGAAGAAGAAAATAGAAAGTTATATGAATTTTGATATCCTAGGTATTCTCCAATCTATTCCAATAGTCATTCCTGGCGATAATTTCGGTATAAATGGGACCCTCCTCTTGTGTTCTGATGCAAAAACTCTCCTTAATATGTTTTCTACCACATCTCTATCTACTCCCTTGATCTTTAAAACGTCATCAAAACTTCTCCTTAGCTCTATTAAAGCATATAAGATTGCGTCTATAACCTCATAACTAGCTCCCAACTCGTCTTCAGCCTTATGATTAGGCCATAATCTAGGGCTACTTGGTTTTTCAACTATGTTTTCAGGTAGGCCTAAGTATGCTCCAAGAACTCTTACCTGTGTTTTATATAAATCACCTATTGGCAGGATATCAGCTCCGCCGTCACCATATTTTGTGAAATATCCTAGAAGTAATTCGCTTTTATCACTTGATCCAACTACTAAACCGTTCATCTGGTTTGCTAATGCATATAAGATAATCATTCTGCTCCTAGCTATAATATTACCATAGGTTACTTTATCTATCAATTTATCATCTTTCTGGATAGATGCTTTAATGGTATCTGTGATTTCACTTATCTCTACTTTAATGGGCTCAACTCCATATTTTCTTGCTAAATTATATGCATCTTCCATATCATTTCTAGGCGTCATTTCTTTATGCGGCATCAAAATAGCTTCTACTTTATTGTTTCCTAGTGCTTCAGTAAGCAGAACAAAAGTGACTGAGGAATCTATACCTCCGCTAAGACCTATAAATGCTTTTTCCATTCCCGTTTTCTTAAAATATTGACGAATAGCCTCAATAATTCGCTCAATTGCAAAGTCTTTATTGAATTTTTTTACCCTATCTTTTAATTCATTAATATCAAGCATGTTATACAACCTCAGTGAAAACGCTCAAATCAATAAGGTGAATAAATTGCAAATAAGAGTTATTCTCTCTCAAGTAAGCAGTGAAATAGGAGATAAGGAGGCCAATATAGATAAAATCTCTGATATTATAGAAGGAAAAGTTAATAAAAATGAATATACATTGGTTCTATTTCCAGAGTTATACTTAACTGGCTACATGATAAAAGAAATGGTATTTAAGTTAGCGGAAGAGATTCCAGGACCTAGTACTAAGAGAATTCAAGAAATATTGAGAGATTATCCAAAAACAATTGTTGCATTAGGAACGCCTGAGTTAGGTTTCTTCCCAAGAGGAGTAGTATATAATAGTTACGTGTTTGTATCAAGTAATGGCGTTGAAGAGATTTACAGAAAAAGACATTTCCCTACATTTGGTGTATTCGATGAACACAGATACTTCAAACCTGGTCCCTCTAGTTTACCAAACTTACTTGAATTCAATGGATTTAGAATTGGGTCCCAGATATGTTACGACACGTTTTTCCCAGAAATAATTAGAGCTTTATCGTTAATAGGAGCGGATCTAGTAGTTATACCTTCAGCCGCGCCTACCGCATCTAGACCCTTATGGCCTAAGATTCTATACTCTAGAGCTGTTGAAAACACAGTTTTTGTAGCTTATGTAAATACTGTGGGATATCAAGATGATTTAGAATTCTTTGGTGAAAGCCGACTGATAGATCCCTTAGGAAAAGATATCGTTGTGGCAAGTTCTTACAAAGAAGATGTCGTGAGCGCAGTTATAGATATTAGTACTTTAATAAAAGCTAGGTCAGCAAGACCTGTACAGAAAGATATTGATTTTACAGACGTACTACTGCTTTATAGCGCTTATGAAGAACACTTTAGTTAAAAATTCAATTATAGTTAGTTTTTAAACTTATTAAAAATATTTCTCAGTATTTGCGTGGAGAAATGGATGCAAGAGTTAAATATATATGAGAACTACTTACTTATATACTTTAGAAATCGCTTTAATCTTGTTTTTATCTTTATTCTTAGTCAAATAAATAAAAACATATAATTAATAATATAGGGGTGATGTATTTATGTCAGAGGAGAGAAGTAGCGCCGAGTTTGATATAATCTTGAAAAGAATAAAGGAACTGGAAGCTGAAATAGAGAAACTTCGAGAAGCTGGAGTTAGGAGAAAAGAGAAAGAAAAACTACTGCAACAACTCAAAGAATGGATATCAGCATCAAGAGAAGCTAATGTAATAAACATTAGAATAGCCACAACGGCTCGAGGAGCCATCTATAGACTAAAAAGAGGCGTTTGGGCTACATTAAATAAGCTACAAAAAACATATAAAGAGCAGTTCGACTTTGAGCGCAGCAAGAATAATTGGGGCAGAATTGCTACATTAATTGTGAAGAAAGTAAATGAGGCTGGTCTCTCGGAGTACCCAACAAAAATAATAATGACTTACGATATTTTGCAAGAGAATGGGAAATATATATTCAGACCAAAAGAAGCCAGGATTCTAGTGTTTGAGCCAGCTGGTCATCTAATGGTAACTATGGAAGAGGCCGAGAAAGAAGAGGTTAGCGAGGAAGCTCTTAGAGTTGAGGAGGAAGAAAAAATAGAGGAAGAATAATTATTGATTCAATTTAATTTATTTTTCTTTGATGTCTGGAACAAATTTGTAGACATATCGTATTATGCCAGATTCACCCTCTTCAAATGCTCTTCTTATCATCATTTTTACTCTCATACCAATGTGCATTTCATCGATGCTCACATCACTTATTTGCGCTACTAATCTTGTACCATCATCTAATTCGATTAATCCTAATACGTAAGGACTGTATTTTGAGAATTCTTCTGACGGATATCTAACAACTGTCCAACTAAGTACTCTTCCTTTTTCACTAAGTTCGTATTTCTCAAGGTTTTTTGATCCGCACTTAAGACAAATCTTCCTCGGCGGAAAATATTTAGATCCACAATCCTTACAAACAGACCCCATGGGTCTTAAATACATCTCCCTATTTCTCCAATATTCTGGAACCATTTCACGTGACATCTAAAAACCACCTTTTTTCTTTAATATATGGATAACGGATAATTCGCCCAACCCACCTACAGACAATGCTAAACCTGTCTTAGCATTATCTATTTGGTTATCACCCGCATGACCAAAGAGTTGAGCAGAGATCTCCGCTATTTGATAAACCCCAGTTGCACCGATAGGGTCTCCTCTCGCTTTTAATCCACCAAATGTATTAATTGGCATTTCACTGTTTAGAAAACCTATATCTTTTTCTAATAACTTATGTCCCGCACCTTTTTCAGATAAACCTAAAGCTTCTATCTCCAAAACACCCATTATGGTACTCGAGTCATGCAACTCTACGAAATCTATATCGCTGTGAGTTAATTTAGCTTGATTATAAGCATCTTGTGCAGCCATGTAGACTGACTCTAACCAAAGTAAATCATCCCGCTCAAAAAACCTAAATCTATCAGTACTAGCACTAGAAGACACAATCTCAACACTACCTGTCTCATTAGATAAGACTAAGGCGGCCGCTCCGTCAGCAGGAGCTGTTACTTCAAAGAAGTGGAGAGGATCAGCTACGTAAGGTGATCTCTTGATAGTGTCGACTGTTATAGGTCTTGGGAACTGTGCATGCTTAGCACGTAACGCATTGCTATGAGAAACAACCGCTAGTTTCATTATGTTTTCATGCTCGGCCTTATATTTCTCTAGATACAGTCTCAAGATTATTGCTTCAAGTGCTTCCATAGTGGCACCGATAGATGATAAGTACTCTCTATCGATCATTAATGATCTAGCCGTATAAATTGAATTCGGTAAGACATCAGCCATCTTCTCAACGCCTATTACTAGAATATTTCTGGCAGTTTCGCCTTTCAATTCGAGAAACGCTTGATGTACAGCTATTCCTCCGCTAGCACTAGCTGCCTCCACTCTTATAGCTGGTTTATTTATTATGCCCAAGGTATCAGCAATTAGTGCTCCTAAATGCCCTTTATGATTAAGATATTCACCTAGGGCGTTAGATACTATTATTTTATCTATATTTTTACCTGAAAGACCCGCCATCTCCAAAGCTTTAATGCATGCCTCTAAAGCTAAATCCTCCATACTTTTATTCCAGTGCTCTCTGACATCTGTAAATCCGTAACCTCTTACATAAACTGGCATCTTTAAACCTTCGTAAAAATGAATTCCAAAAAATCTGTTGAAAGTTGCGAATCAATTCAAATCAATTAACTATTCGAGTTAGCTATTAATACTTATATAAAACATTATGTATAGATCATTTACAGATGAGCTTATTATTGCCATACTCAATCAATATTATTTAAGATATTCGCTATTTTCTTATACATGTGAATCACTTTTGCTCGTTCTAATCCCTTAGAATCAGCATAGAGTTGATCGAGAATCCTAAGAGCCCTAACCAAATGCTTTTTTGCTTGCTTATTATCATTTTGCTTCAAGAAATATAGCGCTATTTCATACTCTTTGAGAGCCTCCGCGAACCTATCTGTAGTTTGTCCCAAATTATTCCTCCAGCTGAATCAAATATATTATCGGAAAAGAATTTTGCAAATAAACATTATAGAAATTGCTTATAAAAAATTTAGGTAGTATAATTAAAAGCGTGATAAAATATAACTGAAAAGAAATAATTATAGAAGGTTATATTTCTCAATGAAAGGTTCATAAGTTTTTCTATAGATTTCAGTGCTATTTAATTTATTGATATCTCTAACATATTTAATTTGAGTGCCTATTGTATCTTCACCTTTTATTTTAGCCCATTCTTTTATTGATAGTGAATATTGCCTCTGTATGTAATC
>JAHQWF010000083.1 GCA_029856055.1 Candidatus Njordarchaeota archaeon
TCTATATATTAGTTCCCCTTTTTCAATGAACGAATTCAGCCTTTTGATATCAAAAATATTTCTACCGTCTATGATTATTGCTGGTTTGTTCATTGCCTTTATTGCTTTTTCTATATCTAACTGTTTGTAAATTGTGTGATCGGTAACAAAAACAGCGCAATCAGCTTCATTAAATGCTTCCCATAAATCGTTGATTTTAGGGATATTGAATTCTTCCTTAACTTCATCTTCGCTGAGGAATGGGTCATGAGCATAAATTAATCCATTCAGTCTTTTTAATTTATCAATTATAGGTTTAGCTGGGGATCTTTCTGTAGCTTTAATATCGCCTCTAAAAGTTAGTCCAAAGATCACAATTTTAGACCCATTAACAGCTTTTTTAGCCTCATTTAGACCCTCTATCACTAAATTCACTATATGACTAGGCATTCTCTCGTTGATTAATTTAGATGTGTTAACAAACATTAGATCCATTCCTAGCGATTCTGCTACATACTTTAGGAAAAATGGATACACAGGTATACAGTGCCCACCGACGCCAGCTCCAGGTGAGTGAATATGGGAATATGGTTGGGAATTAGCTGCACTAATTATCTCTGATATATCAACGCCGATAAGCTCGCTAAATAGAGCTAATTCATTAGCTAGAGCTATATTTACATATCTATATACACCTTCAAAAACTTTAACAGATTCAGCTGCTCTTGCGCTCCCCACCGTTATAACTCCCTTTCTGACTACAGCTTGATAGAAAGCTGCTGCCGTGTACGTGCTTTTTTCATTAATACCGCCAACTATTTTTGGGTAATTCTCCAGAAAATCTTTTAGTACAGTTCCCGATTTCACTCTTTCAGGACTAAAGGCTAAGCCAAAATCAATGCCTGCTACTAATCTGCTTTTCTTTTCCAGAATTGTTTTAACAGGGCCTTCTGTTGTGCCAGGTGGAACAGTACTCTCAAGAATAACTAAAGTTCCTTTTTCTAAATTCTTTCCAATTTCCGCAGATACAGAAAAAATTGGATTTAAATTAGGTTTACCATGATCATCAATACTCGTAGGAACAATTATTGATATTACATCCGCTCTCTTAGCAGCACCTCCCAAATCAGTTGTAGCGTGAAATTTACCCATCTTCACAAACTGTTTTAATAGCTCACTAACATTTGGTTCATGCGGCAGATAACTTTGACCTTTATTGACCATATTCACTTTTTTCTCATCAATATCAACCCCGATAACGTTATTCCCAGCTGTAGCATAAGCAATAGCTAACGGTAACCCAACTTTACCTAAACCATAAACAGCTACTGTTACCTTTCCAGATTTAACTAATTCCTTGATCTCGCTTTCACTTTTACCAAAAATCTTCAAATAGATCACCTTATTCACTAGTATTAATCGATATGCAAATCATCCTCATATAGCTTGTTCATAGATAGTCTTTTTCCTGTCAAAGTTCTCCCTAGTGCTGATCTCCCTAGCAGGGAAACCTAAAACAACTTTCCCTGACTCAACATCTTTGGTTACCACAGCGCCAGCACCTATCACACTTCCTTCACCAATAACAACTCCAGGTAAAATTATAGATCCCCCACCGATTACAGCTTTTTTCCCAATTTTTACGCCAACTAAACGTTTACTTGGCGGGTATTTATCATTCAATATTACTGCTCCTGGGCCAATAAATACATCATCCCCAATTTCTGTTAATAGTGGTATATAGACATTACTCTGTATATTCACATTGTCTCCTATAACAGTCTTCCCGTCTATCACCGATCCCGTCCCTATCTTTACATTATCTCCTATCTTTGTGTCCTCCCTTATAAGCACATTATGTCCCGTTTCCAGACTATCTCCTATCTCTACATTCTCATAAATAATTGTTCCAGATCTAATTATAGCATTCCGTCCTATCGAGGATCCCTGACTAAGTTTATCTAATTCATCTACCATATTATTGCCACTGCCTATTATTTTCAATAAATTTCTCTTAGACGGATAACCTATAATCACGCTTGAATCTATTATGGAATTCTCACCTATTCTAGATAAACCCAATATTATTGTATTTAGGCCGATAAAAACATTTTTTCCCAATCGAGTTTTCTTCGAAATGTATGCTTTCATTCACGTCTCACCAATTTGCGATTTAATAAAAATAAAAATACAGAAAGAGTACTTGCCTTATTTTAAGCTAGGTATAAACTACCATTCTTCCTTATATGATTCATAATATCTCTCCATTTTCTGTAGTTCTTGGGATAAAATTCTAAGATCAGATTCAAGTTGCTCTGATATGTATTTCCTTATAGATCGTATAGAGCCATTAATTGTCTTTACTAGATCGGTCTTTATTTTTTGTATATCAGGTCTATTAGTAGTATATTCTTTTGCAAATCCCGCTAATTCTTTAAGATTCTCAACCAGACTAGCTACTTGTTCTTTTATCCGCTCTAAGTGCCTTATTTTTTCTGCGCCAATTTTTGAATATCCCCTGACTTCTCCTGCAATCGATATCACGTTTGATAAAAAATCGTCATAAATTATGAGAAAATCATTAAGGGACTCTACTAATGAACTTATTGAGTCTTTCTCCACATTCTCTTTTAATTCATACAAGTTCTCCTCGACAAAAAGTTCTAATTTTTTAACATAAGCATAAAGATGATCGAACTCATCTCTGATTTCATAACTGATGTCATCCGGTATCTTCTGTCTCATCTAACTCTCCTCTAACACTTCTGGAACTTCTTCAGACTCTATTTCCATCTCTTTTTGTTGGAGAATTGGTAACTCTTTTCCCTTACTCTTTAGGAATCTGTATCTTTCAAATATTCTATGTAATCTTTCTAGCAATACTTGCATATTTTTCTTGTTTATTTTATTCGCTTCTTTCCTTATAAGATCCTCGAGCTCCTTCTCATTATCTAAATCTGGAGCTATCTCTAGTGGTATCTTTTTCCATTCCCCAGCAACCTTATCTTCACTAGGCTCCTTTACTACTAATGTGATTCCCTCAGGTAAGAAAACTATATTTGCAAAGTATTTTAGTGCTATTGGGCATAAATCTAAATCACATATTTTAAACGAAAATTCATGTCGACAAGCAATTTTATTCCCTCTGAATTCTCTGTACGCGCAGAATGTTGTTGAATACAATATCTTTTTTTCTAAGGATAGTGCAGACATCCTCGATCCCCTCTTCCTCATTAATAGTAATCTTTCAGATGAGAGAAAAAGTAATTAAAAGTTTATTTTAAGATTTTATGTTTTTAATTCCCGATTAAAATGTTAGTAGTATAGTTAGATTAGTGATACTTATCATTATCTATAAGCTAACTACTGCAAAGCGCTTTGATACTTTCTTTAAAAGTAAACTAAAACATTCCTCTACGTTCTCGCCAGTCTTAGCAGATATTTCTATATATTCTGTATTGAACTTCTTTGCAAATGCTTCACCGAATTCTTTCGGTATTTTTCTTTCTGTAATCAAATCCTTCTTATTCCCAACTATGATTATAGGGGTATCAGGATGAAGACAAACGAAATCTCGTATCCAATCTTCTAAAAGCTCTATAGTTCTTGGCCTTGTGAGATCAAATACAAATAATGCGCCATGCGAACCCCGATAAAATATCTTCCTTAGAAACGAAAATCTTTTTTGACCAGCCAGATCCCACAGTTGAACACGCAAAGTCCCCGTCGGCGTATCTATATATCTTATGAAAATATCGACTCCCACAGTCATTTTATAGTCCCTTATATACCCTCCCCCAGATAAAACATTTGCTATCGTTGTTTTCCCTACGTAAGCTTCACCTAGTATTGGTATTTTAAGAACTCTTAGTACGCTCGATAAGCTATAATTCATGGTTGATGATGCCATTATATAACACCAACTAAATATTCAATTGCGCTTATTATCTACAATTTAAAAATGGAGAAAACATCTAGAGATTCCCTAGGTATTGCGGTGAAAACGAATGAAATATGAAAATGTAGCCCACCCCATTGATTACAGATACGGAGATGAAAAATTAAGAAAAATATTCTCGATAGAAAACTTCATAAAAACATACGCTTATGTAGAAAGCGTAGTAGCCGAAACCCAGGCAGAATTAGGGATAATTCCAAAAGAAGCAGCAATAGCGATAAAAAAAGCATCGCAACAAATAACTCTTGATGAAGTTCTATCTGAAGAAAAAAAAGTGAAACACGATTTAGTAGCATTAATTAATGTCATATCAAAAAAGGCTGGCTCTTGGGGCGAATACGTTCATTACGGTCTTACCAGTTCAGATATAAAAGATACAGCTTTAGCATTATTAATTAAGGAAGCTATATCGATTACAGAGAAAAAAATTAGAGAGATAGCTTACCTACTAGCTAAAAAAGCTTGTGAATACTTGGATTTACCATGTGTAGGGAGAACCCATGGGATCCATGCTAATGTCTATCTTTTCGGCCATAAATTCGCTGTTTTCTTAGATGAAATACTTAGACACATAGAAAGGCTAGGGGAAATCAAAAACCGGGTCTTGGTTGGTAAGTTTTCTGGAGCCGTTGGTATCCATACTGCTCTTGGAGAAATAGGAGAAACCTTTGAAAAACTTGCTTTGAGCAAACTTGGATTAGGAGTATCTAATATAGCAACTCAAATTGTTCCTCGAGATAGATTAGCAGAGCTAATACTATTGCTATCGATGATATCTAGTTCTTTAGATAGATTAGCTGTTGAGATAAGAAACTTACAGAGAACAGAGATTGCGGAAGTCTATGAACCTTTTAGTGGGGAACAGGTAGGTTCGTCAGCTATGCCTCATAAGAGAAATCCGATTATGTCTGAAAACATTTCTGGACTAGCTAGGATTGTAAGAAGCCTCACTGTCGCTGCTTTAGAGAATATAGTCCTATGGCACGAGAGAGATCTTTCAAATAGTTCAACAGAGCGTGTAATGCTACCTGAGATATTCTTATTAGTTGATGAGCAGTTGACGAAGACAATAAGAGTTTTGAATGGCCTTGTGGTAAATGAAGAAAAAATCATAAAGAATCTAAATTTAACAAAGGGGTTGATCTTTTCTGAGGCGGTTGTAATGGCTTTAGCTAGGAAAGGTTTTGGTAGATTAAGGGCTCATGGATTAATCAGAGAATTATCATTTAAGGCTATTAGGGAGGACAAGTCTCTTAAAGATGTATTATTAAAAAACAAAGATATAGTTGGATTTCTAACGGAGGACGAAATACATAACATTTTTGATCCTAAAAGATATATTGGAGTTGCTAGAAAAAGAGTTATAGAACTTATCAAGCGGGCCGAAAAAATACTCAATAAAAAAGTTAGTAGTTGTGAACAATAGCATGATATTAACTAGAATCCCTTGATTACAAGAGCAAGCGAAAAAAGCTGTAGCAAGAATAACATAGCTCCCTCATATTTATCCAATCCCTTATCAGCTACAGCTTGTCTATAGAAATAAAGAGACATGCTTATAACTATTAATTGAAACGCAATGTACCTAGTGATAGGAATCAATACAATTATACCAATCGTCCCGATTACAAGCATCAATAATTGAATGGCACTAGCTAGTAAATTCCCTACACTAGCCAACATCTGCCCTCTACTTGCGAAAATTGAGTTTATGGCCGCATCATAAATCGCGCTAGCGGCCCCTATCAATAATGCTGTAAGCACTAAGGGCTCCCCAAACTGAGCTAGTACATCCGAGTTACCGATAAGCATGATTCTTGCTGTATCAGTTAATAATTCTCCGCCAATAATTACCATGAGTGAACTTATTATTATTATTACAGTTGATTCTAATACAGTTAATCTAGGCTCTGATATAAAAGATGGCTCTCTAGTGTACTTAATCTTCCTCACATTAACAGTATAAACAAAATAGCTAATAGGTAAAATGAAAGCTACTTCTCTAGGTAAATAGTATATTGTCATTAGGCCATCATACATGAATGCTTGGCTTATCCATAAAAATGCAATTAGAAATGAAGCAGCCATTGACCAATCAATGATCTCTAATTCCTTACTTAAAACGGCGTCTGGCATCGCAATTAGTTTTCCACCTTTATAAGCAATTATTAACCCTAGAACCACGAAGTTAAATGTCACGCTATATAGAACTGTCATTATAGCAAGTTCTATCAATACTGCTTCCCCGCTTGTATACGCTAAATAAAAGAAAAATATGGTCAGAACAATTTCTCCCAAAATTACCATTAAGCTAGTTATAACACCTATAACATATTCTGAAAGATCAAAATGCCTACCTAAATTATTAACAGCCGTAGCTAACCACTCACTAGGACGCGATACCAACCATGCACCGAGAAAAACACTAGATACAATAAAAAGAGCACTCAGCTCTTTTAAATAACCAATAAACATGATTAGTAAGAGAGAAGAGATAGATATCACTTCAAATTTTCTTATTTTTATGACTTTCCTAATATTGCTTGTCCTATGATGGTTCACTATAGATCCTTTCCTCCTTTGACAACTATTATAAATAATTTGAAAAGTTCTTATGAGGGCTTATTTTTAATTCATTAAATGCCTTAATAAATATATCAGGATGGGGTTTTCCTCTCTCAACGACGTCACCAGGTATAATTATGTCGAAGTAATTCCTTAACTTAAAGTAATCTAAAACTATGTATATGGCGTGGGAGGGTGTTGAAGAAGCTAACCCCAGTTTTAAACCCATGTTTTTAAGTGATTTAAGAGTGAGTAAAACATCATTAAATAACTTAATACGTCCTTCCTTTAATAGCTTAAAATAAACTTTATCTTTTATTGCCCTAAATTTACTATATTTCTTTAACGCATTTTGTCCTAAAAGTCTTTTAACGATTTCATAGCCAGGTAAACCTATTAAGTCTAAAACATTGTCTAAGTTAACATTATAGCCTAAAGATCTAAATGATTCATACCATGATATAGCATGTGATTTAGCGCTATCTACTAAGGTTCCGTCAAGATCAAAAACTATTGCAACAATTTTCATAAACGCCACTATCTGTTATTATAAGTTTTAAAACTTAATATAGTTACTACGTGGTACTCTATGACTTAAGACCTTAAACATAGTTCAGAGATTACTTTGTCAATCACGTGTTTTAGTCGTGCATGTTTAATAAGCTCTTCACAATTTATTCCCATAGCTTCTAAAGGCATATTAATATCAGGTATAGGTATTTTAACTATATGTCTTGAGGTTTTAGGAGGTAATTTACGTCCGCTTAGGCCTGCTTTTATGACCATATCCTTTGTTACTATCTCACCCTTTCTCCAGGCAGTTACCGTAACAATATCACTATTATAATCTATTAATAATGCCGGTATGCATCTACCACCTAAATATCTTATTACATGATATCTATGATGGCCATCTAAAATTATGTAAGTGTTTTTGTCAACAAGAATAGGCTTCTTTAAAACACCATCAGAAACAAACTCTAAAAGCATTTTTATGAGGTGGTCTGGAATAATTTCCTCATGCTCTTTAAGCATTTCCAGCTTCACTAACTTTACTAACATCCCAATTGCATAACCCTCACACCAGTAATACTAATGAGTATCAAGGGTATTTAACTTTAACGCTGTTAATATTTATTAATCACTAAGTGAAACTATAGTAAGGTGTGTGTCTTGGAAGTAGGTAAAAACGCTAGGTTGTTTTACAAGGTGTTTAAAAATATAGATGAGTTAGTTGCGGGTATGTGGCCTACACCATTATATTATCTTAAAG
>JAHQWF010000110.1 GCA_029856055.1 Candidatus Njordarchaeota archaeon
ATATCTAATAGATCAAATACTATCTAATATTCCAACTGAAACAACTGAAGTTGCTTTAGGTGATATTTTAGACGAGTTAAGAAGATCACAGTACTATGTTTTCAGTGATATTGTAGCTCGAAGTAAGCATAGTATGAAAATTAATGATTTGATACAAAAAACTAGATTCAGGAGGCTTCAGGATAGGTTGAAGAGGCCCTAAGCCTTAAAACAATATATCTACTCTTATATTTATATTCTTTGATAATTCTACTAAATATTTTCTAACTCTGTCCCAATAAACTGGGCTTCTTGCTTTTCTCCAGAATTCATCTTTTTTGTCGGGATAATATCTTTCTAAAGCATCATTTATTGTTATCCAGTTTTTTGCTTTTATGTTCAATTTATCTACCATAACTCTATCAACACCTAGCTCCTTAAATTCCAAGATTAGTTCTTTTATCTCATTCAAACTAATTACAGGCAATAATGGCGCTATAAAAGCATAGTTAGGAATACCTGCCTCCACAATTTCGCCTAAAGCGTTTAATCTTGATTCAATTTTTGGTGCATTTGGTTCGAAGATTTCTCGGATTGATTCTTTAAGAGTAGTGATGGTTAACCCTACTTCTATATATCTAAATTTTTTAAGTAGATCTATATCTCTTGTCACTAATGGTGACTTAGTTAATATTACAACTGGGAATTGTTTTCTTGATGATATTTCTAGAATTTTTCTTGTTAATTCGTATTTACCTTCTAGAGCTTGATAGGGATCTGTTACACTACTAATTAATATATTTCCTTTCTTTGCATTAGTCAACTCCCTTTTCAATACTTGAGGTGCATTTATCTTAACATTAACGAATTGGCCCCAATCTCTCGGATCGCCTCCTCTACAAATATGTGTGAATCTAGCGTAACAATAAGTACAGCCATGTGCACAGCCCCTATATGGGTTGATTGAATAATCTATCCCGTAGATACCACTCTTACTCAAGATTGATTTTACTTTAATTTCATTAATCTTCAATTTTTCACACTCTTTCTAGCTAGTATTGTAATGAATCCAGCATTCTTAACAAATCCTAATCTAGCTTCCTCTGGCATCGGAGTTTCTGATGGCTCCTGATATAATGTTGATACAACTTTTATTAAATTAAATCCATTTTGCTCTAACAAGTTTCTTACTTCATCGAAATTATAGAATTTCGCTGGAACATAAAATAAGTGCCCTTTTCTCTTTTTCTCTAAGTATACTCTACCCCAGGAACTATCTTTATTTATGAAACCAACTATCAAGTTCCCATTCTCCTTTAAAACTCTATTAGACTCGCTAAGTGCCTTATTAATGTCTTTTACATAACAGATTGTCACTATCATGAAAACATTATCGAACACTCCATCTCTAAACGGTAATTCTTCAGCTATACCTTGCACACATACAACTCCTCTCTCCCTAGCTTTCAATAAAGCGTTCAATGCTGGATCCACACCATATTTTATTCCTAATGCACTGGCAAATTCTCCTGTACCCACACCAATTTCTAGAGAAAAACCAAGATTAACACCTTTTAAAAGTTCTCGGAGCGCCCTAAGCTCATTCATAAATAAGACTCTCCCCTTATCAGAGAAGAACCAGGAATCGTATCTATTACTATATTCATGAAATATCCTTATTCCCTGATCTTTCAAAATCTCTTTATTTTTAATCATCACAGGGATACCATTATTAATTAAGTACTCTGCCTTACAATCATTACAGATTATCTTACCATTCTCTCTGCTTGACGACTTCAGTACACTAAGATTAGTTGACCCACAATTAATGCACCTAAGTAATGTGATTAATTTTTCAATCATTTCTATAACCTATCTAATTAATTCTCTTATAAACATTCTCGTGTAAATGATAAAAATATTAGCGAGGACATATATTTTTAAATAACGGTGATTTTGATGCTTATTTGCAAGATGCTTTCATATATATACACATTAAAGAGAATGGGATAAGACAATGGTGGAAGCAATAAAGGATGGATTAACATTTTATGATGTAACTTACATTTATTTCTTTAGGAAAATAATCTAACGTTGATAACTAAATGAAAAAATTATATAGTAAAGCTAAGGATAAAATTAATGTTCTTAAAACCAGTTATATACCGACTTAAAAGTAGAGAAGAAGAAATTGATATTTTATATGAATGTAACGTTATCAAAAAGCATTGACGGTATCTTTCCATTGAATGTTAATCTATGATCATTCGCGATCTTCAACACATTTCGTATTAGATCAAAGAAGTTCCCGCTAGCACTCACTGATTTTAATGGGTACTTGATTTCGCCACTCTCTATGTAGAAAGCATTCAAGCTTGTTATCGAGAAAGTTCCTTTCAATGGATCTGTTAGATGCGATCCCATTGTGAAACCTTTTATGAACACACCTTTATCTACTTCCTTTATCAAATCATTTACATCTCCACTAAATGTACTGGCTATGTAGATATTGTTAAATGATGGTGATGGAGGAGTCTCAAAGTTTCTTCTAGCAGCATTTCCAGTGCTTGTCCTTCCCTCCTTGTGAGCTGTATAGCTATCATAGATATATGATTGAAGAATCCCATTTCTAAGGATCTCTAGTTTTCTAGTGGGTATCCCCTCACCATCGACCTTGCTTGTTCTTATTCCTTCAGGTATTGTACCATCATTTATGATGTTAAAGTTCTCGCTTCCAACTCTCTCCCCTATCTTCTCAACAAATCTACTTCTACCATCTTGAACATTACGTGCTGATACATTAAATTCTAAGGGCCAAAGGAAATCCTGCACTACCGCGTTATATAGAACAATTTGTCCAGCGACAGCCTCACCCAATTTCTTTCCATTAAACATTTCTTCAGCATTCTTTACTGCTTCAACAGGCACCTCTAAAATCTCATCTCTATTCATTTTCCTACCAACAAAGAACTCTGATCCTGTGGTTACATCATCATTCTTTTTAGTTTTTGCTGTTGACCAGGAATAAATAACTGTATATCTATCACCCTCATCAATTCCTCTAGAATTAACTACAGCGAACGCCCCTACAGCTCTACCTAACGAAAAATCAATCTTCTCTACGTTTTCACTTGTTTTAAAACCATTGTCAACACTTTTACCAGATATATTTACTAATTCACTAAGGCTTGTAGAAACTATCTCCTCATCATATATTCCTCCTTGATTTAATCCTCTCTGAGGATCTGGTAAGTGATGAAATCCTGGGTCCTCAGGTCTATTTTTAGCTATTTTTGCTGCAATCTTAACTGCCTCCTCTATTTTCTCTATATCAAAGGATGAAATTGATGTGAACCCTACTTTCTTACCTATCACTGCTCTAATTCCAACTCCTTGATCAAGCCCAGTTGATGTAGTTACATAATTAGTTATGATTCTTAATGAGAATCTATCTGTGGCGGAGAAATATAGTTCTAATTCATCCAAACCAAAATCCTTAGTTTTTTGAATAATCCTGCTTCCTATCTCAATTAATTCATTAACACTTGGAACAGATATTTCATTCACCTCCCAAAACTAATTATGGCTTCTTTAACCGCTAGATAAGGACCTCCTAAACCTACTGGTAAAGGTGATTGACCTCCCTTACCGCAACCTCCTAGTATAGATGTCTCAACTATAACATTCCTAGATGCACCCTCCACATTCTTTAGGAAATCCAATATATGACCTCTTACAACAACAGATTTCAGTGGATACTTTATCTCACCATTCTCAACCCAGTAAGCTCTATTTGCAGCAAATGTAAAGTTGCCTGTATCCTCTGTTTGTCCTCCACCTCCACCTTCAGCATAAACTCCTTTCCCAACTAGCTCAAATATTTCTTCCTTAGTCATGTCTCCAGCCCCAAAATAAGTATTTCTCATTCTAACGATTGGCGGGAACCTATAATTTATTGCTCTAGCATTACCCGTTGGCTCCATATTCATAATTTTAGCAGTTGATCTAGCGTGAAGATATCCCACTAAGACACCATTCTTAAGTAAAGTTACTTTCTTCGCATCAACACCTTCATCATCATACGGCAACCAGAACCCATAGTTTACAGGATCGCCGGATTCAATGATATTAGCGTAATCTGATCCTAATTTCTCATTCAATCTACCAGCCAAAATGGAGGCTCCTGTAGCTACATAATCTCCCTCTGTTAAATGACCAAAACTCTCATGGGCTAGAACTCCAGCAAAGCTGGGATCAGCAATAAATCCATACTTACCACTCTGCAAAGTCTTTGCCTCAGTCACTTCTCTCGCTCCTCGTAAAGCAGTTTTCGCAATACCTTCTGGTGGGTGCTTGTCGAATAGTTCTAGACCTGTTGACGCTGACATATCTTCTCTACCATTACCTATTACTCCATTCCTCCTTACTACTACGAAGTAATATAAACCGACCATAATAGGGTTCCAGAACCTTTTTAGCCCCTCGCTATTCAAGAAGTATTTGTCTCCCCAAATCTCTCCATATACCGTTCTTAAACTAACTATCTCACTTGACAAAACCTCTTTAATTCCTTGTAAAGCCAATTCTATCTTATCGCTAATCTCGCTATCCTTCGGATGCTTATTAACTTGTGGCATATAGCCCTCGTAGTTCCTTGGCTTGTATTCCGCTGGAGTAGCCGGTAACTCAGCTATTTTCGTAGAAGCTTTTGCGGATTCAACAGCGTCTTTTACAGCTTTCTTGATACTTTCGCTAGTGAGATTTGTAGTAAATGCATATCCCCTCGCATTTTTCACAACTGCAGTAACCCCTAAACCAATTAGCTCTCCGCTTTCTATGTCCCTTACCTTATCTCGCTCCATGTGAATATATAGTCTCCTCATATTTTCTGCTCTTGCTTCAATAAAATCAGCGCCATAATCAATTCCATAATCTATTGCTTCCTGAAGAAGTCTCCAGATATCTGGCAAATTAACTACCTCTGTTAATATTTCTTAAAAAATCAAAGAAATAATTATTTTTGAGCTTAATATAAAGATTATAACTATAGTTAATGAATATAATGAACTAAAAAATAAGTTTGGGCAATTCAGAATATCTTCGGTGTTATGAATTTCCTCCCTGTCTGCCTGAATAACTCAACTAAATAAATTATTTCAGCTGCATGCTCTACCATAACCAAATACTGGTATGCGACGTCCATGAATTTAGCTGCTGCAAAAACGCCATGCCCCCTAACTATTACTGCATGATATTTTGATAATGCATCTGATACATTCTCAGCCAACATTGGTGAACCTGGGCTTCCTTCTACTACAGGTATTTTTTTCATCACATGATAAGCTTCTGAATCCATTGGAACTAGCTCGTCATAGAAGTACGATAAGGCTATCGCATGTTTTGGATGTGCATGAACAACAGCTAGATTTGATGATTTCCTGTATATAGATAGATGTACTGGAGTTTCTGTTGAAGCAACTATGTCGAAGCCAACTGGTTTATCCATTCTAATTTTAACTACATCATCAGGTTTGAGATCTTCTAATGAAGATGCATGCCTTGTTATCCAGACCGTTTTACCGCTCCTAATACTTAAGTTTCCTCCATGAGCTGTAACGTATCCTCGTATCACTAATCTCTTGGCATATTCTTTCATTGTTTGATAAACTAAATAATCTAAACTTCCTTCCTCCATTTTATTCACCAATTAGACCTAATTCTCTTAATTTTTCTTCAGTAGGTATTCCATTCTTGTCCCATCCTCTAACCTCATAATAGATTTCTAGCATTTCTTCATAAGGTATTTTTCTACCAGCTGATGGACCCTCTTCCAATGGTTGAAGGATCCTTGGAGGCAACATATCATCCTTCCTACTAAACCCACGTTTCACGTTTATTACTCTAGCTAGATTCCATATTCTCTCCCCTATTTTCAATAAATGCTCCTTACTGTACTCGACTCCAGTGACCGCTGATAAAACATCAGCTAATGGTTCTTCATCAAACTCATTACCATAATGCATGCACATGACTAAACTATTATAAACCATGGCTAAATCTTGAAGATAAGCCACCAACGGAGGCTTCTCAGCGGCTGAAAATCTATCAATTAACTGCGGTATCCCGATTACTTCAAAAGATATTGTCCAAGCTCTCAAGTGGCAAGCACCCCTATAAGATATCCCATAAGATAAAGCCATGCCAAAGGCTCCTCTAGGATCATAAGCTGGCATCTCCAAACCTTTAACTTGCATTGCTACGTGCGGCGCTCCATATTTCTCAGCTAATCTTTTAGATCCCTCTGCTAAATCATTACCTATGCCTTCTCTATAAGCTATCTTATGTATTATATCTTTGAATTCCTCTACATCTCCCCAATTCAATCTAATAGGTAATTTCCCTAAATCACTCAATTCACATGCACATGCTAATGTGCCTCCTAAAGATATTGTATCGAGACCAAAATCATTAGCTAAATAATTTAACTCAGCTACATCCTCTATTCTTTTGACTAGAATCATTGATCCTAAATTAACGATAGTTTCATACTCTGGTCCATCTCCTCTAGCTCCATCTGTCTTTGTCTCTCTCTTACATACTACTGGGCAATTCCAACACGAATGCGTTCCTACGAGTATCCTTTCCCTTAATGCCTCACCAGATATCTCTTCAGCGTACTCATATACCCCTTTCTGGAAGTTCTTTGTCGGTAGTAATCCAGCAGCATTTATAACGTTTATTAAAGCAGAGGTTCCAAAGATTTTAAGCGATCTGCTCAGCGCTGGATTCCATGTCATCCTGATCTTTATTACATCTTCAAGCAGCTTCAGTAATTTTTCGGTGTTAGCTTCCTGAATCCTCTTACTACCAGAGACTGCTATAGCTTTAAGCATCTTAGAACCCATTACAGCTCCTAACCCGCCTCGACCAGTAGCATGCATTCTATCATTCATAATAGATGCGAACCTAACAAGATTTTCACCAGCAGGGCCAATTGTAGCTATCTTAAACTTCCTACCGAGATCAGTAGTTAATTGCTTGATTACATCACTTACTTTTTTACCCCAGAGATATGCAGCATCTCTTATCTCGATATTTCCATCCTCAATATAGAGGTATACTGGTCTATCCGATTTACCTTCTATAATTATCGCATCATAACCAGCGAATTTAAGTTCTGCGCCAAAGAAACCTCCACTGAGACCATCTGAGATCGTATTGGTCAATGGAGAAAATGATATTACACTATGTCTACCAGCACCAAACATCCTGCTTCCAGTTAGGGGACCAGCTGCGAAAATTAGTGGTGTTTTAGGATCTAATGGATCTAATGTTATGTCATAGTGATCATAGATTAGTTTGAATCCTAATCCCGAACCTCCTAAGAAATTTTTTAAGATGTCTTTATCAAGTTCGAGAACTTTAGCTTTTTTCTCTGTTAGGTTCACATGAATTGCTTTACCTGTCCAACCATACAATATTTTCGCCCCATAAAGATTATTATATTTATTTAGAAATTTGATCTATTTTAGCTTCATCACTGTAGTATATTTAGAGTATTGGATTTATTAATGTAAGTTTTTTATTGCTTACGAAGATTTAAAATAACTTAACTTTAAGATAAAAA
>JAHQWF010000128.1 GCA_029856055.1 Candidatus Njordarchaeota archaeon
ATAATGATCTGAAATTAGAGAAAAGCTTTAGTCTCAATATGGTTTTGAATAATACAATTCTCGATAATTCAAATAACCTATTGTATGGCGTATATGTGAATTCTACGCATACTGTGTTGTCGTATCTAAACATGACTAATGGAAATCAAGTAAATTTAACTACCTATAATGTTTTACCTGCTTACACAGAGAATAGAATGATATTAGGTTATTTCAACAATAAGATTTTCTTAGCTTTGTCAAATGGTTCTTTATTATTTTTCAATAATAGTTTCTCAACAATGCTTAATCTACCAAACGAATTGAGTGATGCTCAAGAGACGGAGGCTTGGGGTATTTATGACAATGATACTTTAATTATTGCTGATGCTGTTGGTTATGTCTATTTCGTTAATTCTTCTTTTAAAATATATTATTCGCTAAAGGTACCGTTAGGAGCCTTGCCCCTATCTATTGAATATAGTGACACGGACAGAGATAACATCAAGGAATTAATAATTACTTACTTTGAGAATTATCTAGACATTATTAATCTAGATACGAGAAGTAATGCGTCTATCGTAACCTTCGATAGGGCTTTTGTATTCATAGATGATTTTGATAATTACACAGGAAACGATATGTTATACATAGTTAGAAACGGTTTTCTCTTGGTTAACGACCTAACAAAATACTACACAGTTGTACTAAATATCACGCATAAAACGGTAGATATATTGCAAGGAGATCACATATATGCGGGAGTCATACTTAATGACTTGTTCGGAAATCCAATAAACGATGCTACTGTAGAGGCCAAAATAGTAACATCAAAGGGATTTATCATTACTCAAACACTGACTAATATTGGTGGAGGAGCATATTCACTAGATATAGCTACTGATAACTGGGGTTATGGATACGCTAATATTAGTATTATTGTTTATCATAATTACTACGCCACAGCTAATACTTCATTCTCTGTTTTGATAAGGCCGTTGCTTAAGATTATATCAAATGATTTCTTTGACTCTTCTCATGGCGAGTCACTCGTGATTAGATTTGATGTAAGAGATGTTTTCGGGGACAAAGTAGAGGGTGCGATCGGCAATGTAAAGCTCGCTAATATTACTAAAAGCATATATTATAATACTACATCGGAAATGTATGAAGCTGTCTTTAGTTCTAAGGAATTATTATCATTGCAATTAGGTGAATATAAAGCCATAATTAATATAACTCATTCATTAGCCAATGATTATTTTGCTAAAAGTATCAATATAGATATCTACTCCCAATTAACAATAATTGCTAACATTACTCCCCAAATAATTAATCAAGGAGATCCATTTAATGTCTCGATCTGGGTTTATGATACTGGGGGCCACAGTGTTAAGGATGCTGATGTGCATTTTGAAGTCAATTATAATGATTATTGGGGTTATAATGTAACTGTTTGGGCTGATGGATGGGAAAAAGGGAATTATACTGTTACTATTTATGCAAATCATAAGTTTGTTTATTCAGCTTCAAGGCTTGTTAAGTGGGTTGTTGTATACGCATTACCAGTAGTTGATTTTAACTATGATTATATTGACGCGGGGATAGATGAAGTAACGGTTGAAGTCAGAGATAAGTACTATAACTTACTCACTGATGTTAACGTGAACATTAGTCTTGAAAATAATATTAACATAACTCTTCCTGGAAGTGGAGTATATCACTCTAGAATAAACTTCACGAACTATATCGCCAAAAAAACATTCTATATTACTATTTATGTTTACAATGGTTCTTATGTTAGAGAACTAGTTGATGGTCCCTACTGGATTGATGTTAAACTAAATGTTTACATGAATGTATCAATTAGCGGTGAAAATGGATCACAATACCCGCTACAAGGAGAATTAGTTACAATAAATATCTCTGTTTTTGATCAGTTTGGAAATCTTGATGACCAGATTTGGAATGTAGAGATCGAGATTGAGGGAACAATTTATCATCCTGATTGGATCGATCTCGGTCAATTCAGTTTGATTCTATCTACAGATAATTTCCGTTATGGTGTATATGAAGTAAATATATGGGTTGATACAGATACTCATATTAATAGATACATAACAAAAAGCATTGAGCTTGTTTTACTTCCAGAGATCAATATCTATTATTACCAGATTAATTATAGTAACGCTACAACTACTCTCGAAATATATTTCTATGATAGGTATGGTTATTCAATTGATGAAGCAAATATCACGTTTATAAATTGCTCGCCTCTAACTCTTCTTAGTATAACAAGAGGTATAGGGGAATCAACACTTACATTTAATGGGACATCGCTCTATCCTGGAGAATATAATATTATCTTCAATGTTACTTGGAGCTTAACGAAATACAATGTAGAGATAAATAAGACACATGAATTATTTGTATCGATATATGCTCCATTAAATGCTGATATTATTATATCACCTAAGGACGGGGTAATTCAAGGTCAAGACATTCAATTGAACTTGTCAATAAAAACTATTTATGGCGTTAAAATCGATGACGCATTCGTTATAGCTAGCTTAAAAAACAAAATAGTTTACCCAATTTTCATTGATGGTTATTACGTGGCAAGTATTAGCACTAGCGGATTCGGTTACGGCAACTACACGATTTATGTATATGTTTACCATGATTTTGGGGCAAGTGACCTAAATATCTATAAGGAAATTAAGATTATTGGTATTCCATACATATCGTACAAACAAGATAACCTAGGAAACAAAACTACTATTCTTTATATAGACGTAAGGGATCTCTACGGTAACGCCTTTTATTCCGGTCATGTTAGTCTCGAGATAAATGGCGATTTGTATCATGGCTATGTTAGTGATGGATCAGCTATTCTTAAGCTTGATCTTAGCAATTATATGGCTGGTACATATGAATCCACGCTAACTGTTAATGGAGATTATATTATAGAGAGTAATTTTGTGGTTCGGGTTGACGTAGTAAGTTATTTAACAGAAGAAGATATAGATTTGGTAATACCTGGATTGGCTAATAGTCTAGATGATTATCCAGAGGACGCTGTAATTCAAGGTAATGATATCTTTTTGAATGTGACTGTTTTCGATATTTATGGTGTTGCGTTTGAAAGATGCCAAGTAGTGGTGATTTTCGCTGGTGTTCAGTACTATCCATATGAGATCAATGGAAATGTTTTTACTTTCAAGATCTCAACAGAAGATATGATGTCTGGGCATTACACAATAATCATTCAGATCTCGAGTAATTACCTAATAAGCGATGATGGAAACGTATTAACATTCGAGAAGTTAATATATATTAAGCCAGAGGTTCACTATGATATCTTTGTTCCAGAATCTGTTGTTGAGGGTCAAAACATAACTATTTACGTAAGATTATTCGATAAGTATGGTAATCCGTTGGAGCCTATAGAGAACATGACTAGTATTATGGTTAGAATTAATAATAAGGATTATTTAGCTAGATGGGATGAGAGAAGTCATGCTTATGTAGCTATAATAGTTGTTCCTTCTGTAGGAAAAGAGCACGTATCAGAAACACTAAGGATAGAGGTTTTAATTAGTTATGGCAAAGCGGTAGAAGTAGAAGAAGTAGCTATTACAGTTATGGCTATTTCACCGATCACAGAGCAACAAATAGTTAGTCTAACTAGCTACATATACATCATAACTCTCGTATTAACTGTCGCTATAGTTTCTGTATACTTAATGATTAGGATAAACACGTTTAATGAGAAATTGATTAAATTGTTCTATAAGTTAATTCTGATTTTACAAGCCTCTCTAATTATAATTTCTGGAATCATGTTAATGATTAGTAATCTAGAGATGGCAGCTTTTGCCATGCTAATTCTGTTCCTATCCGTATTCGCTTTGTATGGTATTCAACTAAGACTTGATCAAGTTAATATAATTAGAACAGCGTATAGAATGATTATGGGTGAGGAAGAAAGAATTATGTTTAGGTACAATTTACTAAAATACATCTTGATCTACGCTATTGGTGCTATAACAACATTTGTAATTTTTGAGTATATTGGATCTAATATAATTTGGTTCTCTAGGTTTATTTTAGGAGAATATAAGACAGTTGGAGTTGTGCATGATATAACATTGGTCACGATTGCATTCTATTTATTCGCTGCTCGTGGAATGGTACTTTATACTAGAAGACACTTCAATGATTTAATAAAGAATAAATTGCCAGCTATAACATATGCTGAGAGTATAGAGGCTAGACTAACAATATTCTCTAACTTAGTTGAAGATTCATTGAAAACAATGGGATCATCTACTCTATCTATAACAATATATACATTGTATCTAATTGGAACATATATTTGGGGAGCGTCACGTCTAACCATGTTGAGAATAAATCCGGTCTCACTATTAATGCTTTTAGTGCCGTTAACTGTACCGATAGCGATAATATGGATAATGCACTTCATTAAATTGCCGTGGGAAAAGAAATATGAGAAAGTTGTCATTGAATAAAGAGCTAAAATTTAAATCCTTATAATCAATTTTTCAAGGAATCTATATAACACATATTTATTCGCATTAAGTTATCGAAAAGAAAGAGTAGGCTATGGATGATAAGTAATGGTGTCCGAAGGATCTAGAGTGGCAAGAGGTGCTTTCTGGCTAACACTTGGGTGGGGATTAAGCACATTTATTTCGGCCTTAGCATTAATAATAATTGCGCGGTTCCTAGGGCCTGTTAACTACGGCATATATGCTGCAGCTACAATTGTTCTATCTTTATTCTCAATTTCTGATCTCAGCATAAATAGCGCAGCAACACACTATATTTCTCAGATGAGAGGTAAAGGAGGTAATTTCAAGCCATATATTAATGTAGCGTTATTAGGGGCGACAATTACTGGAATAATATTCTATTTATTCTTGGCAATTTTCTCTAAGAAGATATCAGTATATGTTTTTCAGAAACCATATCTGACTCCATTAATATCCATTATAGCGTACATAATTTTCGCAATCGCACTGAATAGAGTTATCCAAGGCATACTTCTAGGGTTGGAAAGAACAGAATTAATTGCATTGATCGTTATCAGCTCAGCAATATTCAGAAATCTTTTCGCAATTATTTTAATTTTTTATGGATTAGAGGCTCTAGGTGCTATGTTAGGCCAAGCTATCGGCCATTTTATCACGCTGTTTATCGGCGTGATTGTGCTCCTCAAGCTGCTTAGAAAGGTTAGCTTTTCATCAAGCTCAATACATTTTAAAAAAGTCATTAAAGAGATATACTCATATTCACTACCAATAGCAGTTTTTGTTTTCGCTAACGCTATATTTCAACAATTCTACAACATTTTAGCGGCGAGATCTCTAAGTGATTTTGCGTACGGCAACTTTTCAGCTGCTTGGGTAGCTTACGGATCCTCATTAATATTTACTAGCTCTATAGCTATGGCACTATTTCCAAGTTTGTCTAAACTTGCCGCTATAAACGAGGATATAGTTTCTTTTAATTATGGTAGAGCAATTAAGTATGCTTCATTAATACTTTTGCCAATAGGAGTAATTTTCGTTGGAATTCCAGATAAGTTAATCATATTCTTTTATGGCCCTCAATACTATCTCGCTGTTGATTTGCTACGGCTATTAGCTCTATCTCTTTTCCTGTGCGTGATAGGTCTAGGTGTTACTCTTCCAACATTACTTAGTCTGAAGAGAACAAAGACATTAGCTAGTATTCAGTTAGCCTCAATCTTTATAAGCTATTTCATAATAACATTCTTTCAATATGAAACTGCAACGATATATGCAACAGCAATAATTATAATGAATTTTTCAAGCGCAATACTTGGATACATAATTATGCATCATGATTATAATGCTAGGCTAGACATAGGATTCACAATTAAAGCATTAATTTCATCACTAGTATCACTGATTCCAATATATCTAGTAAAGGATCTGATCCACAACTTATTCTTATCCATACTAATAAGTGGATTTATTTTAGCTCTTACATATGGGGGTTTAATTTCATTAACGGGAGCATTAAGCAAGTCCGATTACACCAGCTTACGAAATTACTCTAAAGCTATCCCTATAATAAGCCCTATATTGCTAGCGATCCTTTACTACATGGAGAAAGTACACCACTTAGTGAGAAACCACTAACTACAGTGAATTAATTTTTGTCAGATATTTGCCTAATACACTATTTAATAGTATTTACGTGTATTTGCGGTATCCTAGATATTGATACTAGCTTATCATTATTACTATATGATTTTATCTCATTGAGTTTTTTAACTATTAAGGGAAAACAATTTTATTACTTTTTTACAATAAGTAATAAGGCCTTGTTAAAAAGTTTGATAATGTCATGGATTTACAATTTTATTCAGAGGTTACAGTGTTGGAAACAGAAGTTAATCAAAATACTAATAGAGGTATTGGAATCAGAACTATCTATATCTCAACAATCATAATATTAATTCTGTTATCAATCTTAGGATTCTTTGATTTAGTTTTATTTTCGATTTACTCAATATTAACTATACTTTGGTTCACCGCATTTATATTATATACTATCTCTGTTACTTTAATCACTAGATCAAAGACTTACCAGAAAGCTAATATGGATTTAAGAAATGATCCTCCCAAAGTAACGATCATGGTCCCGCTTCACTTGGAGAAAGAGGAGTCAATAGCTAAGACACTTGATAATCTAGTGCAACAAACTTATCCAAAAGACTTCTTAGAAATAATTTTAGTTCTGGAGCCCGATGATAAGCAGACAATAAAATCATTAGATAAAATAATAGATTCATATAAAAACAGACTTAAAATAAAAACTGTTTATTCAGATGGCAGGAAAAAGATAAAGGGTCACGCGCTTAATGTAGCGTTAAAGCAAATAACAGGCGAAATCGTTGGTGTTTATGACGCTGATGACGAATTTCCTCCAACTCAAATAGAAGAAGTTGTTAAGATATTTGAAAGCGATCCTAATTGCGGTGCGGTAGGAACGAAGGTATATAGATACAGAAAATCTATAATAGGTAGTTTACTTAATCTAGAGATGGTTGTTTGGTACGATATGTATGTACCAATATTTCATAGAATTTCTAAGGTAGCTTTATTATCTGGGGAGGGATTATTCTTAAGAAAAAATGTATTAGAGGATATAGGTGGTTTTCCAGAAAAATTATGCGAAGACTTTAGCTTATCGATAAAATTGAGGGAGCTTGGATTAAGCGCGAAATTGCTTGAATCATATGTTGTTGAGCTCGCACCTAAGACGCTAAAAAGTTTGTTAAAACAAAGGTTAAGATGGATTAGAGGAGATCTCGAAGCTTTAGGTGATTTAATTAGAAGCAATGTGAAAATAAGAGATAAGTTTCTGATTACATTTTTGTTTTTCATGCCAGTTTTACTTACAATAGGACCTATTATAGCTATATTTGAGTTATTAAGAAGACAATTAGAATTAATTTTAGGTAAAAATATTTTTATAATGCTAGATGCTTTGCTGAGTAATCCCGTATACCAATTTTTGTCAACACTTAGCTTATTTTTCACATTTATTTATATTGTCA
>JAHQWF010000020.1 GCA_029856055.1 Candidatus Njordarchaeota archaeon
TTCTTAAAAGAGGAAAAAAGGATGATCCAAAAAACTGGAAAGAATTTTTAAAGATGAATGAGAGGGACTTGGGAATTAAAGAACCACCTTATGGTCAGCAAGTTAAGAAATGTTTGGAAAGATGTGATATAAAGATAATAAATGATGGGAATATAAGAGAATTAAAAGAAATAATCCAATCATTAGGGATACAGAATTGTATTCTAGAGATATACGGACCTGTTGATGAAGAAGATATATTAAATGCCCTTGATAGAAGAACTGTCTATAAAAAGTCATTTGTCGTAGTTACAAAAATAGATATGGTTAAGATAGATGATATAAAAGAAGAGATATACTCTTTACACAATCTTTTCTCGACAACAATCATATTGACTTCATCTTTCAAGAGAATAGGGGGAGATAAAATAGGTGAAGAGATATTTTCTAAGCTGGAATTAATACGTGTATGGACTAAGAAGAACGGCAAGATATCTGATAGAGCGCTTATTCTGAGAAGAGGAAGCACTGTTAGAGATGCAGCTGAAAAAATACATAGCGAATTTATTCAAAAATTTAAATTTGCTATAGTCGAAAGATCTAAGGATAAAGTAAGGCGGTTTAGAGTGGGATTAAATTTCAAATTAAATGACAACGACATTCTTTACATACACACTAAGGAATAAAATGTGATACATCATGGCTAGGAGGAAATACTATGACTTGTATTTGGATATCGATATTACTCGGGCTAAATACTTCTTCCCATTAGTTAGACACTTAGGTTATCGTGGTATCGGTTTATTAATAAAGGAAAATACTGAACCTAGTTTAATTAAATCCCTTTACGATATCGCTTCCACAGAGCAATTAGAGATCTTGTTTAGGTTTAATAAATCAATCAGTGAAAATCTTTCTTTAAAACAGATAAAAGGCCGATATTTAATAGTCGCTGAGATAAAAAATGAGAAAGATTTTAGAGACAAAGTAAGGGACAAAACAATAAGATTGTTAAGTTTTGCTTTTGAAGAATTTGTAAACATTTTAAGCAAAGAAAATTTGAATCTATTAAAGCAATTCCCAGGTAGGTATATTGAACTGCAATTATCAAGCCTATTTAACGCTACACGCAGAGCTAGGGCACTAGCTTTAAGCAATTTTTATAAAAAGATTAATCTAGTTAATAGCTCGTCCTTGCCTTTGGTGATCTCCAGCGGAGCTCGGAACATCGAGGATTTAATCAGTCCCCGATGTGTCCGAAGTCTTCTTAGGATTCTCGGAGTTAAAGAAAAAAAGATCCTTGAAGCCATATCACACAATCCAGAAACACTCTTTAAGCTTCCCCAAAGTGTTATTATTATGGAGGACTAGGACATGTCTTTAGTAGTCATTTATACTCATGAGTACGAAAAATTAGATTATGGCGAGGATCATCCCTTCAGAAAAGAAAGATTCATCAACTTTATAAAACTAATGAAAAATCTAAGGCCTGAAACACCAATACTTAGGCCGAGAGATTATCCTTTATCTATATTAGAATTAGTTCACAGCAAAAGGTATATAGAATACGTTAGAAATCTCAGCATGAAAGGCTATGGCATGCTTTCAATAGACACACCTGTTTTTCCTGGTATATTTGAGTGGGCAGTTAAATATTGTTGGGGGAGTTTAACAGCTATAGATTTGGTGCTAGAAAAAAAGTTTAATGTCGCTTTTAACCCTTGTGGCGGGTTGCATCACGCAAAAAGATATTCTGATGGTGGCTTTTGTGTTTTTAATGATGTCGCATTATCTGCTATTTATGCAAAAAAGAAAGGCAAAAAAGTCGCTATAGTTGATATAGATGCTCATGCTGGAGATGGAACTATGAGAATTCTATATGATGTCGATATCTTAAAAATAAGTATCCATGAGGATCCTAGATACCTTTATCCGGGAGATGGATTTATACATCAATTCGGCGTGGACGCCGGGTATGGCTACACTATTAACATCCCGTTGCCGCCAAATTCGACTGATGATATATTAATTAGCTCATTTACTGAAATAGTTATACCTGCACTGAAAAAATTTGAACCTACTATTTTGATCTTACAATCTGGCGTGGATGGATACTATATGGACCCACTCACTCATTTGCGTTATACTAGTCACGGATACAAGAAAATAGCTAGTCTAATCAGATCACTTAAACTACCTATAGTTGTGTTAGGAGGAGGAGGTTATTATGTAGAAAGAGTCTCAGATCTCTGGTTGATTATATTGTTGACACTAATTGATGAAATTGACGCCTATGAAGATAAATTGCGACACGATCAGGTACAAACCCGATGCGAAGAATATTTATGCAATAAAGCTAGAAGCATTATTGAGACGATTAAAGAAAAGCATCCATTCTTTATGTAGAAATTATTTGTTTTTTCAGTAGATTGCATTCCAAAATTTCGATTCACTTAACGATATATGCTCTCGAGTTACCTAAGATCTGGCCGGGCAATCCCTTTCTAAATATTGCTCTTACAGCATTTTTTCCATGCGTCTTATATATCCTACCTCTGAACCTCTTGTTTTTCCATACTATCTCGACAACTCTCCCTATCAAATTATCTATTTTTAGCCCAGTAGGTAAATTATCGAATCTAATTATCAGTTGGCGTATTCTTGGACTCTTGTTACCTATCCTGAAATTTACTACGGTTCCCTCTAACCCAATAATTTCTAAAGTATCTTTAGATTGCATCACATAAACACCTCTATCCAGTTTTAGTTTCCTTGACAAGAATAGCGTTAATAACTCCGTCTTGTCCCGGTCTACTCGTAACTCTAGCTTCTCCTAGTTCAGTTAATATTATTGCGCCTCTTGTTATTATTTGTTTCCTCTTAAATTCTCTATTGGCCTTATTTTCGACCACTGATAAAATCTTAGTCTTCTTAAATTCTCCTGTCTCTGGTAGATACACGTTAGCATACTTCGCGTAGTGTAACTTTATTTTGATTCCGCCACCCTTAACTCTAATTTTCTTTCTCACTTCTTCAGTAGCTTCAGTAGCAACTTTAGTATCCGCAGGGAACCTTCCCATATGCCTTTTTTTCTTTTGGCTAAAAGGCTTTTTTCGTCCTCCTGTAGGCTTTCTTTTTACTGGTTTGTGGTATAATACCATATTATCACACCTTACCTCTTTGCTCCTAATTTCGCTCTCTTCCATCTAAGTTTCTTACTACCGCATCTTCTACACTGAACAGCAGTAGTTGGGTTTCTAGCATAGCAATTCATGCAAATTTTGTAGTTTAATAGTGCTTTCTTCGCGATATCACGTAATACTGGATCCGCTATTGGCATCAAGACACCTTGGATAGATAAACTAACTAAGTGAAATACTTACTTAATTCATAATCATATAAAAAATTAAGCCAATAGGAATAAATAAATGATCACCGTGACAGTTAAAATCAATCCTTTTTCCTATATGGTGCTCTCAAAGTTCTGTCCATCTCAAGCAATTTCTCCAATCTCCTTTGCTCGTAAAGCCAATCAAAAACCGTTGCATGTCTGGCTCCTTCCGCTAATTTTCTAATTGCTTGTTCTGCTAGACCCACCTTCTCCCACGGTCCAATAATTGATACTGTTTTACCATAAACAGATATCTTAGTTCCCGTTAGCTCCTCGATAAGTAACCTAGCTTTACCTTTTTTCCCAATAATACGACCCCTCATTCTATTTAGTGCATTCTTCGTTGAAGCGTATCGCGTGAGATCTATTATCGTTAACGCATAATCATCGTTCTTAAGAAGTAATGCATTGTCAGGAGAAAACCCTCTCCCAATTGCTTTAATAATTGATGCTGCCTTGATTAATGCATCAGCATTCTCATTAGAAGTCTCTATTATCACTTCACCCGATGAACTATCTACCTTCATTCTCACGTTCAATTCTTCTTCTATTCTTTTTTTAGTTTCCCCCTTTTTTCCTATTAATACAGCTACCCTATCTTTCGGTATGAAAACTTTCGTTACTACTACATCCTCATCTCCATTAGCTTTCATTATCATTTACCTCTAAGAAGAATTCTACTAGTATGTTGAAGTAATTGCCTTAAACCTCTATCGAGAACGCTTATTCTACTGGCATCCATTGTTCCCTCAATACCCGATCTAACTATGTTGCTTAACCTAGCTTCAGTTTTCACGATCCATCTAAGTATTGCGCGTAACACATTATCATCTCGAAGTTCGGGGTGTAGATCGATAAGTGCCACAAATACCTTCCTTAAGTATGTAAAGCCATCTAATGTACTCTTCCAATTCCCACCCTCAAGCTCTTTTCTAAGTTCATTAACTATTTTTTCTATCTTTTCGTAAGCTTGTCTTCTGTCTACTAGATTTTTTCTTAGTTCAGGTTTAATCTTGTCAAGCCCCTCAGGTTTAATGAGAACAGCTTCTTCTCCCTCTTCTACCACTGTTGGTAATGCTAGACTTTCTCTAAGCCTCCTTAATAAACCAATAATACTTGCTACAGCTTTAACTAAAGCTACTCTTGTTTTATCCGCTGTGCTGTTTTTCGTAACATTAGCTATTATAGCGTAACCTTCTACATAGATACCTACATATTTTCTGTTATTTACAGCAAATTGTAACTGATGAATTATGATCTCATTAAAGTTAATACTCTTTTTCAAAACGTTTTTAATCATTTTTTTAGAAAATTCATTTAACGCTTTTAACGACAAAGGAACCATTGCTACAAATGAAACAGCTGCTGTTTCATCTATGTTATCAAATTCCCCTGCACTCATTAAAATAAATCCTTCTGGATTAACCATTATAGCATTACTAGCTCCGCTTTCCAATACTTGATTCAAAGCCCCCTCAATGGTACTCTTCAATTCTAAACCTAACAAGGCCACCCTTCTCACACCTATAATAACATATTAAACCTAAAACCAATTAATAAAAATCCAAATATTTGAACATTTCACTTATTTGAATTTTTCACAGAATAATGTTACACGCCATTAATTCTTGAACTAGAGTAATACCGTTCTCCACTTCATTCACTTTAATCAATTTTTGTTAGTGAATGGAGAGTTCTCCCATTCCGTCCTCCCTTAACAGGAGGACTTCATCAGGAGCGTTCTGGGGAGCGGAGACTCCCCGCATCCTGATACCTCCTATAGAGGTTGTGCGTAGCTACAGTATCTCTGTCGAAAACTAGGTCGCAAAAAATAAGTTTAAATAATTATTGGAAAATAAAAATTAAAAAGTTCTATATGGAGTGAATAAGTCCATACAAACCAGGATATAATTTATCTATATGGGCCCGTAGCTCAGCCCGGGCAGAGCGGGGGGCTCTTAACCCCTAGGTCGCGGGTTCAAATCCCGCCGGGCCCGCCATTCTAACATAAAGATTTGGACTTCAGAATAACTTTTAAATAGAATTGGCTAGATACATAAAGTGTTTGTAGAAAAACTGAAGGAATGAAAAATGGACTGAAGTGGGCCCGTAGCTCAGTCTGGAAGAGCGTCGGGCTTTTAACCCGAAGGTCGCGGGTTCAAATCCCGCCGGGCCCGCCATTCTAACATCAATATCTAAACTCGCACTTCGTAGCAAAACAATGTCTCGAAGAAATATCTTGCTTGTCTCTTAAGCATTATCTTTAATTCTTTCTCACGAACTTTCTTCATTATTTCATCTATATTGCTTAGGGATGAAGCTATGAAAAAAGCTCTTCCGTTTTTCTTGAGATGTTTTTCTAGACACTCTAGAAACTTAATAATAATTTCACTGCCTTTTTTGCCTCCGATAACTGCCAGTCTATAACCTGGTGATAAATATTTATCTAAATCACTTTCTGGTAAATATGGAGGATTAAAAATGATTATATCAAATTTCTCGCTTTTAACTGGGGAAAACAAGTCGCCTCGAAACACCTTTAACTTTGTTTCATTTAACTTCGCATTAAATTTTATGCACGCTACCGCCTTCTCACTTATGTCTATCGCGGTAACTCTTGCTCCTTTCTTAGCTAGTATTATAGAAATTATACCCGTTCCCGCCCCTATCTCTAAAATAGTTTTCCCTTTTAACTCTCTCTCAGATTCTATCACGGTTCTTAAAATAAGTTCTGTATCGTCGTGCGGTTCATACACATCATCACAGATAATTACTTTGACACCCATTAACTCAACCGTTCTTTTCATTGCTTATTACCAACCAAATTTATTATTTCTCCAACAATTTCTTCTACTATTCTTTTTCTAACATGATTACTCATTTTTCTATCTAGCACATATAGTCTTACATCCTCTCTTCTTTTTATTTGCTTTATCACTTGGCTAAATGATTTGAATGCAATTATACCAATTACAGGTTTTTTGCTGTCTAGAAGGTCAATAACAGACCTGATAAATTTTTTCGACATCAATTCCATTTTTCCTATTTCATCTATTATAACTACATGAGAGTCATCTGAGATTGCTCTCTTTAGCGCTCCCACGCCTATTCTCTCCAGATTATTAATATTTACTCTGTATTTAGATACCATTGGCCCCTGAACCTCATCTACACTAGCTAATATAGCTTCTTCACCCGCTCTAATATCGATTATTTTAAATCCCCATCTTATTCCATCCCTCAGAACTTCTGGACAAATGATTCCAGACAATATTAGGTTTCTTTCTCTTAGTTTTTCCATTATACTCATTAGCATACGTGTTTTACCGCTTTTTGGAGGCCCCGTTATAAGAATATTCTTTTTGACCATTTAATTGTCCCTGAATCGAATCATTTTTAAGATAATTCGGTCAATAAAATATTCTTCATAGGTTGAAGATTAATTTTTCTGTAGGTTAGAGTAATGAAAAAGGATGCAATTGTACATCTTTGGAGATATATCAATAAAAACGGAAATTCTGTTCATATAAATGATGCAAAAAAATTTCTATCATCACAAGGTTTTAATGAAGATGCGATTGACCACGCTATAAATACTTTACATAAATTATCATTTCTTAGGTATACTAGCGACGAAAAAGGAGACGGCTACTTACTACAAAAAATGGATATATTGGAATCCCCTCTTGAGGACCTCCCCTGCATAGGTTGCGAGCACTTACATGAATGCCATATTGGTGGAGATAGGTATTCGCCTGAAAGATGCCAATATTTTGAAGCATGGATAATGAAAATTAGAAATCAGTGAATTACAATATTTCAAAATTCTAACTCTAGTAGGTAGGTGGTAAATTAGCTTGGTCAAGTTTCTAGATGAAAATACTGAGTTAGAAGATCTAAAACTCGTTAAGATAAAGGAAGGGTTCACAGATATATTTGTCCCCGATCCCCATTACTATAAACAGAAAGATACGGAGTATCTTCCTACATCTCTACCAGTCTTTTATAACCCAGTCATGGAGATAAATCGTGATCTCACTATTGCCCTTACGAAAATGTACATGGATCAAACTATAGATGACAAAATATATTTTGTGGAGGCAATGGCTGGTACAGGTATTAGAGGATTCAGATTACTAAATGAGATTAGAGATGATAGATTATATATTATTATGAATGATGCGTCACCCACTGCATTTAAGCTAATGAAATATAATGCCGAAGTCTTTGGATACGACTCAGAGAGACTCCTTTTATTCAATATGGATGCTAATTACTTATTCCGAAAATTGCATAGTGATCTCCATATTAAACCTAGCATAATTGATATCGATCCTTACGGCACACCAGCTCCTTTCGTATTCAATGCTTTAAGTTGCCTTAAGAAAAAAATGAGTATGCTTCTTGTGACAGCGACAGATACGGCTCCCCTAGTTGGGAAATTCCCTAATGCAGCTTTGAGGAAATATGGAAGTAGAGTTGTAAAAAATCCATTCAGTAAAGAAATTGCAGTGAGAGTTCTAACTTATATGATTGGTCGTGAGGGCACTATATTATCGATTAAAACCATACCTATTCTCGGTTTATTTCTTCACCACTTTATCAGATTAGTTCTTATTACGGAGAGAGGTAGACGAAAGGCCGATGAATTCTGGCAATCCGTTGGCTGGATTTCATTTTGTCCTGTTTGTAATAGCTACGACGTAACAAGAGGAATAACTAGTTTCCCTAGTTCCCAATGCTTTATAAAGGGACATGGGAATACAGAGATTATTGGTCCAATATGGGTCGATCCCATCTTCGATCCAGATTACATTGGATCTCTAATTAATGTTATTGAGCGACAGAATAGCATAAACAAGAAGAATAGGGAAAAGATGCTAGAAATTCTGCATAATGAAAGAGAGGTAAGTGATTTAATTTTTTATTATGATATACAAGATATAGCTAGAAGATTACGGGTATCTACCCCACAAATTAATGTAGTTGTAGAATTCTTAAAGAAGAAAGGATTCAGAGCCTCTAGAACACATTTTAATCCCACCGCAATAAAAACAGATGCATCGATACATTTTTTAATAGAAGCTGTTAAGGAAATAGCTCCATGATGAAAATGAATTTTGTTCACTGTCTTAAAAGAAATCCTCCAAAGACACAACATTTTTACCTTTTGAATATTTAGTTTCATCGTACTCTATCTCCTCCCTCTCCATCTTGTTAAGTAATTTAGTTAGTTTCTCACTACTCTTAGCCCCTAACATGATAATAAAATCTGTTAATTCAAAAATTCGATATCTTTGAAGATTGTAGTCACTAGCACCATAATGATCAATAATTTTTTTGGCTATCTGCGAATACTTCAATACGGATTTCTTATGTATCGTCTGTATAATGTTTCCACCGCACCTAGGACATTTACCAATTAACGGCGGCCTCCTAAACTTTGCATTACATGACACACATCTAAATTGTTGTGATCCATAAGCTCGCAAGTTTCCCATAATGTCGGGAAAAAAGTGTATCTCTAGAATTCGATCTGATACATCCTTTACATCAACAGCCATTATCTTTGACATTAAATCAAATTGTTTTTCTATCTTATCTTTCATGGTTCCTAATTTTTTATACGATGTCTCAGTAGGTCCTTCATCTATTCGCGTTGTATCATGTGTGAAAAAGAACCCCATATATTGCTTGGGAGTACCTAATTTTTTCTCTATATTATCAATGATATTCTCTATTTCTTCTGGTGACGGATATTTTTGTGATTTTCTATAGAAATCTAGTGGTATTGATTTCATTGTATCCATATTATAAACTTCGCTATCAACCTCAAATGGATTAAGGATGCTTGTTACAACAAGAGGCGCATCCATCATTCCTCCTCTTGTTTTTGGTAAATATGACTTAGAGAAATTTAAAAGTACATCTAACAATAACATTACTGCGTCCTCATCACCATCGCAATTCCTTCTTTTAGCTGCATGCCAATATGGATGCGCGAATGTGCATTTAGCTTTAGTAAATCCTATTATTCGACCTATTATTCCTGCAGATGTGTGAGGAGCTAAACCCACTACTAAATGGCCGATGAGATCTTGTTTATCATTAATCTTATAGTACTCATCTACTCCATAAAATCGTTTTAGTAACTCGTCTATGAATTTAGCTGTTCTCACTAGAGAATCTGCACAGTCCTCATTTATCACTATATCTTGCACTTTGAGCTCCAGAATCTGGTCTTCACGCTCTAATGGATTACCATAAATATCTCTGGTGTAACCTAATGCACGCAATTTAATTACTGAAACCCCTATTTCTGAGGGCTTAAAGTGCGTCAGAGGAGCGTCTGTTGCATCAAATCTAACTGTTCCATCTTTGAAGACAAATAGATCGTATTTTGCGCGAATAATTCCTTTTTCAAATGGTTCTGGCATCTTTATACTGGAAGTTAGTCCTATCACGCCCTTTATATCACTAGGAGCCTTTAACTTTAACTTACTTAGTCTCTCTCTTAGGAGCGTATAGAAATCAATTTTGTATTTTCGATATGGAACTAATTCCACCCTACATTTAGGGCAAGTACCAGGTTTATCGAACTCTTGCCCACATTTCTTACAAATATATCTTATCTCCGTTCGTTTTCCACACTTAGGACATTTATTCTCGTATGTATGTATACCGCAAGTTGAACAATATTTGTTAACAACCTCAACTTCACTCTTAATCTTATTATTGGCAATCCTAATTATCGAACGTGATCTATATCCCGCAGGCCCGATTGGAAAGAGAACATGTACAGATGGTTTCATCATCCTTTGCTTAGCTTTTTCCGGTCTTCCCATTCGTACTCCAATAAAAACGGGATATTTATCTAGTACCTCAAAATCCGTGTATTCATTAAGTAATGCTAGTCCATCTTTACCAATTGGCTTATATTTTTCTGGAATTATCGCCATAAAATATTTTAATGCCTTGATGTCTTCCTTATCTAAGATAATTTTGTTATCTTTGATTTCATGAGAAATAAATAGTTTCTCTAATATCAACTTGACTTTGTCGTTCATTATTAGCGAATAATTTTCACCAATCTCTCTGACTGATTCTTTGAGAATTAATAATTCATCATCCCTAATATTTCTCCAGAAGTATGTCCATCTTGGGTGAAGAGATATTTTTAATTTTCTTGAAAGTGATATAGCAAATTCACAATCTTTAGATGCTCTATTAATTATGTCATTTATGTCAAGATTGTTAGAAGTAATTTTCTTTTTCAGTTCCTGTATCCACCATTCCTCAGTGATAGGTGATGGCAATATTATATGATTGTTCTCCAGAAATTCCCCTACCGCTACAAGTATGTCTCCCAGGAATAGTATTTTATCTATCTGATCAGCAATTTCAATGGCTTTCTTCACGGAATTAATCAATAAGACAGATCCATTTTTCAATCTCACTAATGGAGGCATTATGCTGTCTACAGGCATCACTATAGCGCCTTTTCCTGGTCTCTCTGTCTTTATTTGAGTCCCCACAGCTAAGAATTGCCCTAGGACATACATGGTAGATGGATGGATTCCGACTGCGGCTAACCCTGTATTTCTGGATCTACCATACCTTAATCTAAATCCGCCAACGCTAGATGGTGATGAAAAAACAGGCCTGCCTGCTATTACTTCACTTAGATATGTATAATCAGGCTTTATTTTAGTTTTCTCAACCTTCTTCTCGCGATCCTTTTGATCAGAATTCGATATCTTTCCACTAGTTATCTCCTCTAACCAACTCCATCCTTCTATTTTTAGCTTATTAATTATCTTAATAACTTTCTTTGCCTTTGCGGCTAAACCATCATTCAGGACTAGAACGGCACCACCGCGTACCCTGTTTGTTTCAATGTTAGATAAATTTCTATAAGGGCCTGATACTTCGACATCTAGTGTTCCTTCGCCAGTTATTTCCACTGGAATATTTTTCAATATGTATTGAAGCTTCTTAATGCTGATGGGATATTGCAGGCTTGAATACCTATTGTATAGAACTACCTCCTCAATGAACCTATCTATTTCTAATTTAGATGCCTTATATTTGGGCAAGTTTAATACTTGTCTAACTACATCGGCTATAACGATAGTTAAAGCGGTCTCGGTTCCGCCAGCGGACCTTATAGGTCCAGCATAATATATCGCTAAATGTCCATCGCTCCTTATTTTTACGTGTGTCACACCTTCTAAAGGAGCTGCTGTAATTCCTCCCGTCAGTATGGCTGTAGCTGTCTTTATTGCCTGATCAGCTCTCTTTTCTAAATCATCTATCCCATATTTCCCCTCAGCAATCTCCTTTGCGATAGTAAATGCTATTTCCTCTATCTCTTTGTTTTTTCTTAAAAGTTCCCTTATGCGATTTGATACACCGGCGGGACCTACCATAGCCTCTACTCTAGAAGCTAGATCGCTAGCAATCTTGACCTCAGGTTGAAGAGCTGGATCATATCCTTTTAATCTCGCTAGAGACGCGATTTCATAGGCTTCCTCAATTTTCCTTAGTATCTCTAAGAAATATCTTTCCATTTCTTTTGGGTAAACTAGGCCCTCTGGTATACTGAACACATTACTTTTTTTCTCCAATTAAAGCACCTAGGATTCTATGAACTTAATATACAATTAATCTTTCAAATAATTGAAAAATATATCGAAAATTCAAGTTACTTAAGTTCTCTTAATTAAGTAAGCCTCCTTACTTGATAAAGTATTATGTATCACTTAGGTAATATTCCTAAGAAAACTTACTAGCAACGGAGCTACCGAAACTTCAGCAAATGAATTCTTTACAGTGTCTGTAGATATTATTCTAGATACTCCAGCATCTAACAACTTGTGAATAGATCCCGGTAGGAATAATCCATGAGTAAACATCGTTACTACTTTTCCATCAAAAAATTTCCTTAACTCCTTGACAACTCTCGCCACAGTACCGCCAGTGCTAATTATATCATCCAGCACTATGGCTGTGCTATAACTATTACTTAAACTCTTTAACTCATCTAGATTAACTGGTTCAAGTTCAGAGATCTTTCCAGTTCTCAAATTCCGAACCTTCTTAAAAGTAGTAAACGGCGAACCAACAGATCTAGCTAAATCGGAAATGAATTCAGCACGCCCCTCATCCGGAGAAACTAGAAAGAAACCATCTTTAAACTCCCTATTAAGAAACTCTCTCCAAACTGCTAGTGAACTAACATTAACAAACTTATCACCGAAAATCGAGAACACATCCATAGAATGAACATCTATAGTAACCACCATATCAGCGCCGGAAGAAAATAAAGTATTTACAAAAACCCTAGCTGAAACACATTCACCCGAAAGAAATCTCTTATCTTGGCGACTATAAGGCAAATAAGGGAAAGCAACAATAATCCTCCTAGCACCTAAATCCTTAAGTGTATTGATAAAAAATACACTGCGCAAAAAACATTCACTCTGCCTAAAAGGTAAACAACCCATAATCAAACAAACATCTAAGCCAGAAACATCACCAGTAAACCTAACGTAAAACTCTCCATCAGGAAAATGCTTGAACTCTAAAGGCAATAACTCAAATCCGCCAAGCAAAACAACCCTACTACCTAACTCACTGTAAAACGGATCAACAACAACATGCAATCTCAAGACCTCCGAGAAAAAGAAAAAATGTAGGGGCAACCCTGGATGGACGGCGACTGGGCTCGGGCAGTTAGTAGCGGCAGGCTAAAGCCCTTGGCCTCAACGGCCTCGGGCCTTACACCCCCGCCCTATCAAACCCCTCTTCTAGGGGCGCCCTGATACGGCCGCCTCGTCTTGGGGCGGGTTTCCCGCTTAGATGCTTTCAGCGGTTAACCCTTGGGGCGTAGCTGCCCGGCACGCCCTGTCGGACGGCCGGTAGACCAGAGGCCCCGGCCCCCTGTTCCTCTCGTACTAGGGGGACCTTCCCCTCAGGCGGCCTGCGCGCCCGGCAGGAGAAGACCGAGCTGCCTCGCGACGCTCTAAACCCAGCTCACGATCCCCTTTAACGGGCGAACAGCCCTACCCTTGGCGGCTTATGCACCGCCAGGATGGGAAGAGCCGACAGCGGAGCAGCAAACGGCGGGGTCGATATGGACTCTCGCCCGCCACGACCCTGTTACCCCCGGGGTAACTTTTCCGTTACCGCCGGCCCCCACCAGTGGGGGCACGACGGATCGCTAGGACCGGGTTTCCCCCCTGCGAGTCCCGCAATGAGACTCGCAGTCAGGCCGGCTTTTGGCCTTGCCCTCTCCCCCGGGTTTCTGTCCCGGGTGAGCCGACCTTTGCGCACCCGTGATTCATTATCACGGGCGTGCCACCCCAGCCAAACCGCCCACCAGACGCTGTCCCCTCGTCGGGTTAGCGGTTTCGTCAACCGTGGGCGGTGTTTCATGGGCGCATCCCCCGGAGCCAAAGCCCCGGGCTCATTGCTCCCGCCTACTCTACGCACGGTCGGCGAAACCGCAACGCCTGGCTGCGGTGAAGCTCCACGGGGTCTTCTCGCCCAGCCGGGCGGGCCCAGACTGTTCACTGGGCTGTGGATTCGCCGGGCGGGGGGCTGGGACTGTGGGGCCCTCGTTGGTCCGTTCATGCACGCCGGAACTTACCCGGCAAGGCATTTGGCTACCTTAAGAGAGTCACAGTTACTCCCGCCGTTTGGGGGGGCTTAGGCCGGTTGGACCCGGCTTTCACCTTCCCCCACTGGGTCAGGATTCACGAGCCGTACTCAGCCTTACGGCCTAGCGGCCCGCTATGTTTTTATTAAACAGTCGGGACCCCCTAGTCACTGCAACCTGCGGGCTACCCACCCGCAGGCACCCCTTCTCCCAAAGTTACGGGGCTATTGGTTCCGAGTTCCCTAGCCCCCCATAACCCGACGCGCCTGGGGCTTCTCACCCAGGGGCACCTGTCCCGGTTCTCGGTACGGGCGTGCGGGATCGGATTTCCCCACCCCTTTTTCAGGGGACCTGGGGATCGGAGATACCACCCTAAAACGGGCGGCCATTCCTGCCTTCGCCCGCCTCTCACCATTACGGTTCTCAGCGGGCTTCGGCGAGTTAGCCGGAGCGATAGCTCCGGATCCCCTACCCCAAGCCATCAGGAGTGGGGCTTGCGTTGCCGCGATCCTACCCGCACGGCTCCGGAATATTAACCGGATTCTCTTTCGGCCAGTTCCAGTTGGGACTGGCCTTAGCGCCCGGCTAACCCCCGGCTGACGATCAGTGCCGGGGAACCCTGGCCCCTCCGGCGGTCGGGATTCTCACCCGACTATGCTGCTACTCCCCCCGGGATTCTCATTTCCCGCGGGTCCACCGGATCTCTCGACCCGGCTTTGTCCCCACGGGAACGCCCGCCTACCGGATCACCCCTCTCGGGGTGCCCCGCGGTATCGGCGCCCGCCTTAGCCCCGTCCATCTTCAGGGCCTCACGGCTCGGCGGGTGAGCTGTTACGCACTCCTTAGAGGATGGCTGCTTCTAAGCCTACCTCCCCGCTGTCTTAGCCGTGAGACTCCCTTTGGCTTAACACTTAGGCGGGGCTTAGGGGCCTTAACCGTGGTCTCGGTTGTCCCCGTCTCGGCCCGGGAGCTTACCCCCCGGAGCCCGTCTCCCGCCATCTACGGCGGCACCGTATTCGGAGTCAGACAGAGGACGGTACCGTCTCGTGGACGGCCCATCCCCCATCTGTAACTCTACCACGGTGCCTACCTCCGGCGGGACTGGCCTGGGGCGCCACTTCGGCGGGAACCGGCTATCACCGAGCTAGATTGGTCTTTCGCCCCTAGACCCGGCTCATGGGAGCGGTCTGTACCCCAGCACCCCTTCGGGCTTCCACTCGGCATACCGCCGAGCTTCACCCTGGCCGGGCCTAGATCGCTCGGTTTCCGGTCTGTCCCCCGCGGCTACGGGCCCTTTCAGACCCCGCCCATCACTGGGCTTATCGCCCAGCTACAGGCTGTCGCTTTCGCTACGCCTTCGCCTTGGCGGCTTAGACTCGCCGCGGAGGACAACTCCCCGGGCCGTGTTTCCAGACGTAACACGCGACCCTGATCAGCCTCCCTCGTACTCCTCGGTTGCCCGAGTTTCCTTCGAGAGGCCTCGACCTTTCGGGCCGCGTGCTCTTTAGGCGGGTGGTTTCAGGCTCTTTTCACTCCCCTTCCGGGGTTCTTTTCAGCTTTCGGTCACCCTACTAGTCCGCTATCGGTCTCGGGACGTATTTAGCCTTGGAGGCTGGTGACCCCCAGCTTCGGGCGCGAAATCCAACGCACCCTACTCAGGGCACCCCCGCGGTCTCTCCCAGCTTCGCCTACGGGGCTGTCACCCTCTACGGCCCGCCATTCCAGGCGGTTCGGCTTCGCTGGGGGAGATCGCGTGTGGAGGTGCCCTACAACCCCACATCCCGGGTGAGTCACCCCACCCGGTTCAGTTTGGGCTGTGCCGGTTTCGGTCGCCCCTACTCCCGGCATCCCGTTTTGGTTTCTTTTCCTCCCCCTACTGAGATGTTTCACTTCGGGGGGTTCCCGCCCCTTTCGGGGCGCCTAGGCTTATTAGGCCTAGGCAGGAGGTCCTATTCGGGAATCCCCGGTTCCACGGTTGCCTGCACCTCGCCGGGGCTTATCGCAGCTTGCCACGCCCTTCTTCGGCGTCCCGAGCCTAGCCATCCACCACCCGCCGTCTTGCCCAGTCGCCTTTATCCCAGGGTTGCCCCATGTCCCTACCCCTTTTTTAGGGGCTAACTTGATTTATTTGTTTTCTATTGTTTTTAAAATTTTCTATAGAGTTCTCGGGTTTCCTTGCTCTCTACGATTTATGCATTGTTTCTCTGTAATTCTGAGAAGGGAGTTGGTCGGGGCGGCGGGAGTCGAACCCGCGACCTCCCGGTTTCTGTATGAGCGCCCGCTGGGGTGTTTCCGCCTCTTTTAGAGGCGGTTCTACAGCCGGGCGCTCTTCCGCGACTGAGCTACGCCCCGTTTGTTATTCTTTCTATCGTTATGTATGTTGGTTGTTTTTTTAAAGATTTTGTTTGTGTTTATAGGGGGGATTCCTGTATTTTGGCTTTGTATGCTATTAAGTTTGTTATTGGGTGCAATATTAGTGTTATTACGATAAGTACTATGGCCATTTCCATGTTTATTGGGTATATTGGAGTTGTGAGTAATAGAGCAAAAATTAGGAATCCTAGTTGATCTAGTATTGGCGCACTTGTTCCTGGTTTCAGTCCAAGTCGTCTCTTTATGAATGATCCCGTTAGATCCCCTATGTGAGTGCCTATTGATAGTAGTAATGCACGTATGAAGCTGTTATATAGATTGTTTTCCAGTTCTAATATATATAGCAATGGTCCTACTAACGTTCCTAGCACTATTCCTGCTACTAATCCTCTTATGGTTTTATGATCCCCAAATATTCGCCTTCCATCTATAAATCTCTTACCGAGATCAACTGGCTTGCCTCCCCCTAGAAGTGTAGGTGATGCGTTAGCTATGTAAGCTGGAAGAATATATATAAGTGATCTGTATATCAAATCTATGAGAGCATTTATCATTTTTATCACTAGCGTCTTATTTCTTTAGTATTCTTTCAAGATATTTATCTAGATCCTTCCTCTTCTTCTTTCTTTTTTGTTCTTTTTTCCGACGTTCTAGATTCTTCTTTCTCACAATTCTTAAGTTTTTGCTTATCTCGATTAGAACCGCTCTCTTTGTTTTTTTATCCGGTTTTAAGATAACTATCCTACCTTTTCTCTCAATCCAATTTGATGGATGAAATTTATCTCTTTCTATCCTCACTACCCTTAGACCAGATTTACGCGCAGCCTCAATTACTTCATCTAGGGTCGGATTCTCTATACTGTACTTTAAAGGTACTTTTCTACCCAGCCTTACAGAAAATCTTGAATCAAAGTATTCTGGGTATATTAACCAAACTTTCTCTCGCTCATCCATGACCAACAACCTAATCTATATTAATTGATTCAATTTTCATTCAACAACATTATAAATTCACTTAAGCATTGTACACATAACTATTTTTAATATTTTTATTATGGTGCTAGCAATGAAAATCGCGATCATAGTTGGGACAGCGGGTAGTGGGAAAACCGCGCTAACTCATGCACTCTCAATATACTTAGAGGAGAAAGGAGAGGATTACGCGGTTCTGAATCTAGACCCAGGAGTAAAGGATGACTCACTTCCCTATTATCCAGACATAAATATTAGAGACTATATACGTGTCGAAGACATAATGAACAGGTATGATCTAGGACCAAACGGCGCTTTCATAGCGACAATGGATTTGATTGTCAATTACTTAAACGATATAAGAAATCAGATAATGGATCTTGCTCCAGATTACTTGTTAATAGATACACCTGGGCAAATGGAGGTGTTTGCTTATAGATCAACAGGATCAGTTGTTATCGATAATATAACTAACTTCCCAGATTCAAGGAAAGCACTTGTATTCATTTTTGACCCTTTTCTATGCAAAGTCTCTCCAGGTACATTGATTAGCACATTACTCTTATCCGAGAGTATTTATTGGCGTTTCGAGTTACCTATCATAAATGCTTTGAGTAAAATTGATTTATTGGATGAAAACGAGATAAATGAGATTATAGAGTTAGCTACTCATCCTTCCAGAATTATTGAGAAAGAATCATCTTTTCTTTCTCGTTACTTAGAAAAATCCCCCTTAATATCTGTTTTAGTTGATCGTGAAGATGTTCTAGGAAAAAAATTAATACCCGTAAGTTCAGTTACAGGGGAAGGAATCTTCGATTTATTTTCTAACTTACTTAATGTTTGGTCAGAAACTGCTTAGAATGAACAACATTGGACGGTATATTGAAAATTAAAGCGAAATTACAGAAATCTTATTGTCTCCATGTTTTTAGGCACATCAACTGGCAACCTCAGTGTTTCTTGTACTGATTGAGCAAACTTATCGCATTTCCTGTCTTCACAATGTATGACTACTACTCGAGATGGAGAAGGCTTTATACTCTGTATGAATTGTAGCAATTCGGGATAAGGAGAGTGTCCAGAGAACCCTCTTACATGTTTAACATCCATTTTTATAAAGACCTTCTTCGGCATTCCATCTTCATAATAAATTAGCTCCCTTGCTCCCCTTATAATACTCCAACCTAATGTCCCTGGCGCTTGGTATGAGACAAAAACCAATGAATTATTCTCATTTGGAGCCATATATTTTAGGTACTCTAGCACTGGACCTCCTTGCAACATTCCACTTGTAGCCAAAATAACAGCTGGCTGCTTATTCTCAGCGATAGACATTATCTCTGAATGATCTTTAACGGGTATGAATATGTCTGAGAGAAAAGGGTTATCTCTGCCGTGCAAAATTCGATCCCTAACTCTCTTCGATAGGAATTCTGGACTAGCAGTATGAATAGCTACAGCCTCATCAATCATACCACTCATGTAAATCGGTATCTCTGGTGATAACTTTCTTACTTTTATTAAGTTATGTAAAACTAACATCAGCTCTTGGGCTCTACCAACAGCTAGAACCGGTATGAGAACTTTCCCGCCTCTCTTAATTGTTCTCCTTATAATATTTAATAGCTCTAATTCAGCTGCTTCTCGCGGTGGGAATTTATCTCTCGGCGAACCATATGTTGCCTCAATAAAGACTGCTTCTACTCTAGGGAAACTCGTCTCAGCCCGATCAAGCAATCTAGTATCGCTATACTTAATGTCTGAAGCAATTACAATATTATAGAGACCCTCCGCAATATGGATATGAATAATTGAGCTACCTAATATATGACCCGCATTATAAAGTGTTAATCTTATGTCTGGTGTTATATCGTTTACTTCCTCATAATTTACTGTAACCGTGTGTATTAGCTCTTTATCGATATCTGTGTAGGAGTATGGAGATAACCTACCTTCTTTTCTCGCCAGATCAACATAATCTCTCTGCAATAATGCCATTAAATACTTCGTTGGTTCCGTTGTATATACCGGTCCTCGGTAACCATACTTAAATAAATATGGTACCATTCCCGAGTGATCTAGATGCGCATGCGTCACGATAATAGCATCCAACTCATCTACAGAGAACTCTGGTACATTAAAGCTTGGGAAGATTTCTCCAGGGTCAGAAGCACCGACCCTTATACCTGCGTCAACCAATATTGCACTTTCTCGCGTCTGTATTAGAAAAGCATTACCACCAACCTCTCTTCCACCACCCAGAACAGTAATCCTAACTTTATTATTTCTAAGTATATAAGGTCTGTGTATTCGCTCTCCTACTTCTATTAAGAATTTTAGTCTCTCCGAAGCATACAATTCATTTAGCTTCCTGGCATATCTAACGATTGTTGATTCTAACGGTGGCGCTCGTATAATTACAGGGGACCACATCGTCTCCAGCGTAATAGCTTTTCTGGTGTTTCCTTTCGGGCCAATAACTATACCTGGTTTCTCAGCTTCAATATACACTTGCCCAGTGATATCATCAAAAAATATGTTTTTGATCCCAGCACTCTTTCCAACGAGCTCTCTTATTTTAGTTTCCGCCTCCTTTTTATCTAACCTAACAGAGGGATCGGAACGAATAGCTATTCTTTTATGATATTTCTTCGCTATCTTCTTGATCAAATCCTGCATCGTTAGTAGTAATTGTGGATTTCTGGAATAAATGACTATTTTAGGCCCTTCAAACGTGATCTTTATTATTTTGCTTTCTAGCGGCAATTCCTTTTTAATCAACTCAAAGAGTTTGTCCCTCCAACTACTGATCGTTTCAAATCTTGTTTCAACACTACCCAAATTAATCTACCTCTACGCCTGACATAGAATAAGAAGCTTAAGCAATTAGAAGATGCTAATGTCTAACAAGTATGACTAAGCAAAAAGATATAGTGCTTAAAATGCAATTTAAAATTCACTCATATGTAAATTCAAATTCAAGGTACAGAATAACTCTCCACATAATAGAAGGTTTCCAAAAAAATAAAAGAAAAATATGTATTAAAATTGAATTAGGTTTATTTCTTCTTACCTAAGAAGTATTGTGTAAAAGCTTGCTCGATGTCGTCCTTCTTGATTGTCTTTCTCTTGTTAGCTTCAGCAATCATCTTTGCTAAGTTACCTAGTCTTACTAATAGTGTTTGGACGATGTCTCTTGTGGCCTCTAGGGCCTCGGCCGAAATCCTAATATCTTTTGAGGCAATTCCTTTCTCTAAATATCTCCTTAATGGTTGGAGTGGAACTGGTTTCTCTGCCATATCTAACACCTATTTCAAGTGTTTCGAGAAATATTTATATATTTCAAACTTTATAAATTTTTCCATTATCTTAGTAAATGTTCAATATTAGGCAAAATATCAAAATTTTTCAAACTTAACATAATATTATGAAACGATATGAATTTAAAAACATAAAACCATAGATCAGCAAATAGAAATTTGATCAGATATCTTTAAGCATAAATTTAGGCAACTAAATAATCATTCAAATAACGGAAGGTGATTTCTTGCGTGCATTTCTAGCTATAGATGTAGAGGATAATGAGATCGTCCGGAAGTTTGTAGAACTAGAAAAAAAATTATTAAATACTGGTGCCTTGCTTAAACCTGTTGAACCTGAGAACTTTCATATTACAATAAAATTTCTCGGTGAAATAAGCGAGAAAGAAATCCCATTAATTAGAGAAATAGTAATTAAACACACTAAATTCTTTAAACCATTCGAAATATCCTTTGAAGGCGTTGGTGCATTCCCATCAATAAGCTATCCTCGAGTAATATGGGTGGGAATAGTTAAAAACAGAGAGAAACTATCTAATTTAGCGAGTAACATATCTGCTGATCTAGAAAAAACCGGATTTCATAAAGAATCTAGAGGCTTCCATCCACATGTAACTATAGCTAGAGTAAAAAAGCCAAGTTCTCAATTAAAAAAAACAATAAATGAATTCCAAGGCGAGTCATTTGGACAGATGGTGGTTCGAGCAATACGTCTTAAAAAAAGTGTTCTAACACCACAAGGACCGATCTACACCACAATCTTCGAAGTTCTTTTATCCGAGGAGAAATAGATAGGATGGTGCGGGGGGCGGGATTCGAACCCGCGTAGGCCTGCGCCACCGGATCTTAAGTCTGACCTGTGCCTGGCCTGTTAGCACAACCGGCCCCTTTGTCCGCTCGGGAACCCCCGCAAGTATTCCAGTAATTTAAGAGCTAATGATTAATTAATTTAAGATTTACTTTACAGATGAGTGTTGGAGCCCCGGGCGGGACTTGAACCCGCGACCTCCCCCTATCTGGCCATTAACACTGGTTCAGTTACCAGGGGGGCGCCCTAGCCCCTAGGCCACCGGGGCTTCTCCTCTAAATTAACTAGCCAGCCCATGGTGGGGCCGGCGGGATTTGAACCCGCGCTACAGCCTTTCTTAAGACTGTAGTCCCGCGACCACCGGCGCCCCAGGCCGGCATCCTACCTAGCTAGACTACGGCCCCACGGATTTTCTTGGAGCCGCCGGCGGGATTTGAACCCGCGACCCCGGGCTTACAAGGCCCGTGCTCTACCAGCTGAGCTACGGCGGCAATTACTACTTTCTGTTAATTATCCTTATCATATTGTTTATTGATTTCACAGTCTTTTTTAAGCATTTTGTTTGCTACTTACATGATTTGAGTAATTTTATAAATTTCTCTATGTTTCTCCAATGACTACCTTTCCAATATATTTTCCCACAATTTTCACACATCCAAAATTCGTCATAGATTTCTCTTGATTTTGGTGGTATTTTATCGTATATATCACGCTTATCTGCTTTTACTAGCATTCCATTACATGCAGGACATCTTACTTGATCCATTCTGTCTATTTTTTCAATATCGATACCAACTTCACTTAAAACCGCTTTTATTCTGCTTACTAAGTCGCCATCTTTAATTAGTATTACAGGAACTCCATATTTCTTAGCTTTCTTAGCCAAATCACGATCTCTTGTAATTAAAACAAGATCATCTTTTAGAGCCATAATTAATATTTTGTTATCCACATCTTCTGAACTTGATTTTCTCAGCTCTCCAGCCCAAATAGTGTTGAACCCCAAGATTCGTAACCATCTTGTTAATTTCCCTAGCATTTCATCCACTATAAACCCTTTCGTACCATAAACCCTCCTTTATACTTGTTATATATGATTATAGAACAATACAACACATGAAATAAAAATACTAAACCAATTTATTATATTCATAGTAATGCGCAGGGCTTAATCGTTGAGGAGGTGTATAAAATATATTATTGTTTGAAATATCTTAATATAGTTCTATGGTTCAGCTATTCTGTATAATACGAAAAGTATATAAAATCATCTTAGCATCTCATATATATCCAGATAGAGACAGTGTAGACCTAATAAATCTTAGTTTGAATAACCAATGGAGGGGGTAGCTCAGCCGGTAGAGCGCGGGACTGTGGATCCCGAGGTCGCGGGTTCGAATCCCGCCCCCCTCCCCAGAAACAATATGTTCTTCTATTAATCAACCTAAGTCAACAAATTAATCATCATATATGATATTGCTAAAGATAAAACTACTGCTATCCATCGAACTAATAGAGTTGAAAGCAGTTTTCTTCTACTTAATGAGTGAAGAAGTACAAGAATAAGCGAGATTCCTATGCTTATGGAAATAAAAAGATCAGCAAGTAGTGTTAATAGCAAATAT
>JAHQWF010000121.1 GCA_029856055.1 Candidatus Njordarchaeota archaeon
ATATCAGTAGATTACTGGATATGAGCAATGAAAGACAATTGAGAACTGTTTTAAAAAACCTTTTAGACACTATGGATGAGAAAGATTTCGTTTCAATAATTAATAATTTGTTTCAGATTGCTAAGGGCAAGAAGAAAAATATTATCTGTAGTTGTTTATCAGAACTTGGTAATTACTTAGATTTATGGGATAACAAAGTAAATTATTTGTATCGCTTAATCTCAGGATCATGCCAACCATTATTTTTAGCAGATTTTAAAGTTATGTTAAACCATAATGCATTAATGCATAGTCGAGTTATAGATGCTTACTTTTATGAGCTCTGTGGAAGCGATCTAGTATTTATATTCGAGACACTTTTGAACCCTCAGATGCGTATAGGGACAGAGTTTTTTAAGAGATTAACAGGAAATTTACCAGAAGAAAAGATAAGAGAAGCCAGAGATATCTCAGCGATAATCCATGGTAATTTCCCTATAGTTCGAAAAAACATTATATACATAGCAGAACTTTTAATCAAAAAGCTAGAAAACCTGGATTTTATTGACAATAAGGATGTGTCTAAGTACCTATCAGAGAAAATAAGTAAGTTAGCACAAGATCTAGAATTTAATAAATATGTGATACTAACATATGTTTTCACTCATCTTAGAGATATAGACATTGAGTTTCATAGCATTATTTTAAACTCCTCAAGAAAAACTATCTCGACTCTAGGTATTGCTGTTGGGCTAGTTTTAGCTTTAATCCGTGATAGGATTGAGCTGGTTTATAAGAACTCAAGACACCTCTCTCATGTATGGTATATCATAGAGAGAGTGAGGAATTACTCTGCTGAAAATATCATAGAAATAATCGATCTCTTAGATCAAAGAGAAGTGTTAAAAGTAGTAAGTAAAATAGCTTTAGACTTATCTAAAAGAATATTTAGGGAAAATTATGATTCAAACACTATTCATGATATTCTAGCTATAATCTATGCCATCGGCCTAAATTCCTTAGATGATAGTTTAGATGTGCTCGAAATAATAGTAGACCAAGGATTAGTTATTGATAATATTATTTTCTACGTTTTCAGAATAATTCGTTACTTAGCTATCAAAGACAAAAAGGTACAACCTAAGTTAGCAATAATCCTGAGTAATATAAATAATAGACTCAACCCTATTACCCTCAGAAAAATATCCAAAATAGAGGAGATAAAGAAAATATTAATAGATCTATTTCAAAACGCTACCAGTACGGAATTAATGGTAAGTTTAATAGATTTTACCAAGCAATTGTTCTTGACTTACTCAGACAACAAGAGATTAAATAATTTAATTACACTATCCCTTAACATTGATAAAAAAGATAAGAAAGATTTAGTTAATCAGATAAAGCTAATGTTGGAATCCATATGATAGTGATACATATTTAAAAATGATGTTCGTAGGCACATTCCATTTCATAGTGATTGCTAACTAAAAATCAATCAGAGATAAAGAGATGTGTGTAATATGGAGTTTCCTAAACCAACTGTTGAGAATTTGCTGTCATTAGCAAAGTACGGTGGTAAAAATAGATTGAAAGCTGCTAGAGAAATAGCTAATTTGGATCCAGATGTAAATATCGATAAATTAGTGTGGCTTATAAATGAATTAATCAAAGATGAAGAAGACCCTGTTTTTAGTGAAACCGGTATTTCTTTAGGCAAGTTGATCGAGGAGATGAATGAGTCTAAGGCAGAGGAGTTAATAGAGAAACTACTATATAGCCATAAAGGTAAATTACTGCTTAATATCGTGCTTTCAACAACCAGGGCACGAATAGATGCAGATATCATTTCCGAAATAATTAGACGACTACTAAATGATGATTCTGAAGACGTACGGAATGGCGCGATAAGCGTATTAAGGAATTTCATTCCTATTATAGGGAAAAGAGAATTCAATGATATGTTATATGAATTAGCGAATTCTGAGAAGCAAGAAATCAGATGCTTCGTTGCAACAGTATTATTGGCTTTAGAAGGTATTGATGATAAAACATTGGAGGATATTATTATAAGAATGCTAGATGATGAATCAGATGAGGTCAGAGATTGTATATTGGATGCCCTAGATCACGGTCTCTTAGAGAGGATAGGTAGATCTAAAAAGAGCTTGTGTGCTATACTTAATAAGATAATTAGCCTTGGGGAACGCTACGTTAGTAAGTTTTTGGATATCACGAAAAAATACGAGGATATTCATAGTTATGTTAAAAGCGCCCTACGTGAATCTGGATAATCACTGATTTTTAGTAGCTATCTCCAAAATTACTTCTATGGCATCTTCTCGATTAGTCATTTTTCTACTTTTTATCACGGATTCTGATTTTAGCTCATGCTCTAGAAAACCGATGATGGCTCCGTTAATAAGCTCTATTAAAACATTCGTTACCTCCTCTTTCTCGCATAAATGACCTCTCAATCTTATTATCCCTCTGTTTTCTCCGAGACTAAATCCTTCAACACGTAATTCTTCACTTATAAACTCAATAATTGCAGCTATTTTCTCAAACGCGTCTCCCTCCACTCTCTTAATTAAATCGTAATCTTGCGGATATTCCTTAATGTATTTTTTAGCTATTTTCTTACCTATCTCAAATGCAATTTTTATGGTTTCATCACCGTATAAATCAATAAATGCGCTAGCTAGAATACAAGCTAATTTTCTGGATATTAATCTCCTTTTAGATTCAATATTATTCTTCAACATCCATAATCTATATGCTCCAACCTGCTTATCTATTAAAACTCCTTTACCTTTTAATGATTCAAGGTACTTCATAACAGTTAATCTCGAGACTTTCAATCTATTGGCTAAATCCGTTGTAGTTAAGCCTACTACAGCTTTTTTCAAAGCATCTATAATTAACTTCTCGATATTTCTCGCCACTTACCAACACCAAGCTAATCCTGCACCTGCCTCATATTAATATAACTATATTCAGTAATGTTTAAAAATTTGATTAACATTATTGTATATAATAGTGTATAGAAATAAGTGATTAACAAAAATAAATGGTATAGAGATCCAAGATGGATCGAATGATCATAATAAGAAACTTAGTGAAACGCTTTGGGACAATAGTGGCAGTAAACAATCTAAATATGGATGTTTACTGCGGAGAAATTTATGCCCTTTTAGGTCCGAATGGTGCAGGTAAAACAACCACAGTTAGAATGATTATGGGTTTATTAAAGCCGACAAGTGGAACTATTATCGTCGATAATGTGGATGTTGTAAAGAACCCTGGTCTTGTTAAAAAGAAAGTTGGATATATGCCTCAATTCTTTTCATTATATAGTGACTTAACTGTTTTCGAGAATCTTGATTTTTATGGCAGGATTTATGGACTACCTAGAGAAATAAGGATGAAAAGAATACGTGAATTAATGAAAATTGCCGAGATCACGGAATATAAGGATGTTTTGGCTGGTAACTTGAGCGGCGGATTAAAGCGTAGATTGGGATTGGCCGCTACGCTCATTCACGATCCTAAACTAATAATCCTAGATGAACCTACGGCGGGTATAGATCCTCCACTAAGAAGAACTTTTTGGAAATTATTCTTAAGACTTAGAGATGAAGAAAAAACAATACTTGTAACTACTCATTATATGGATGAGGCCGAAAATGCAGATAGAATCGGGTTAATAAGTCAAGGTAGACTAAAAGCTGTGGGCACTCCACGGGAAATAAAGAAAATGGTTTATGGTGGCCACTTAATGCGACTTATTCTAGCAGGGAAAAATATTGACATTAATACAATTAATAATATAGATCATAGAGCCATTATTGATGTTCTAAAAGTTAAGAATTTAGGAGATTCAAAAACAGAGGTAATATTAGTAGTAAAGGACTTTGGCTCAACACTTCCTATTATTTCTTCGGAATTACAGAAGCATGGCGTGAACATTGTCTTAGCTGAGCCTGTACCAATAACTCTTGAGGATGCTTTTATAGCCTTAACAACTGGTGAAATGCCATGTTTGAAAAATTAATTGCCATCATTATCAAGGAGTTCAAGCAATTAATCAGAGATAAAAGGACTGTGGCATTAGTGATCGCATTACCATTAATTGTAATGACCACCTTTGGAATCGCTTATAGCGGAGAAATAAAGGATGTACCTATTGCTTTAGCGATTGAGGATTATGGTTATCCAGCTAAAATAATAATAAACAGAATAATGAATCATAAGGCATTCTATGTGAAATATATTACAAATGATATGGATACAGTTAAATTCTACGTTGAGAAAGGATATGTGAAGGCTGGTGTAGTTATTCCTGATAAATTTTCTTATAAAATAGTTTATCTTGGTCAAGCTGAAATTATAGCTATACTCGATCCTGGATGGTTCAGCATTCCAAACGCTGTCCATTCAGTATTAAAAGGCATAGCAGCTCAATCGATAGATGATATCGCTACATATATATATTCCTATTATGGCGTAAAGAAGTCAATTAATATTGAAGTGACCCCTTATTACGTAAGAGGAGAACTAAAGATTATTGATATTGTCGGTCCCGCAGTAATGGGTATAATGGTCCAACAAGTACCATTAACCTTAGCAGCGATATCCATTGTTCGTGAAAGAGAGAAGGGTACCTTGGAAAAATTGTTAACTACGCCTACAGGTAGGTTTGATTTGATTTTTGGGAAGCTTGTACCATATGCTATAGTTGGAGTGTTAATTGGTATAGGAGAATTATTAATTGTTACGTATGGGCTTGGAGCCATTAATTACGGCAATCTTGTAGATATCACAATAGTTACTTTGATGTTAGCTATAGCTTCTCTCGGCTTAGGATTATTCATATCTATAATATCTAAAAACCAATTACAAGCAATGCAGTTCAGTACATTTATAATGTTGTTATCATACCTATTCTCTGGATTTCTATTACCAGTAGAAGGTATTAGACCTGAAGCAAGATTTATTGTGTACGCTATGCCTATATACTATTTCTACATCGCCATCGGCGGTATAACTCTGAGGGCTCTATCTCTATTCGATGTCATCGATCAGTTTTTCTTACTCGCTATTTATGCAACCGTAACATTATCGTTAAGCCTCATTTTCATGTCTAAAAGACTAGAGTGAGTGATTAAAAATGAACTGGCGGTTCATAGATCTATCATTAATATTATTGTTTATATTTACAGCTATTATATTGATTAATCCCTATTCAAATTTTGTGTTTATAGGAGATGCTTACGCTGTTGATTCGAAGGTAATTTTGAGCACAAATAATTATCAGAAAGCATTGTATCTGGAGGATGTTTTCTGGATTTATGCTATTGAGAACGTGAATATCTCGGGTATAGAGATACCAGCTGGGACTTCTGCCTTAGTTCTATCTCTCAAGAATTTTGATTCAGATCCTGTTTATAACATTACTGTAGATTTCAGCTCTTTACTTGAGATCGCAGATTGCAATGAAACAATAAAACACTATAATTCATCTCTTGATCCAGGCTACTCCGTAACTTTCATATTTAAGGCTTCCCTTAGAGATAATGCAACTGCGTCTGAGTATGATCTACCTATGATGGTTTACTACTTCAAGAATAACAATCTCTATTACTATGATTTAGATGTACCTATAGCTGTATCTGGAGTTCCTATTTTGAAAGTGAAAGCTACACCGCTATATGTGAATGAAGAAGGTGTATACGATATTTATTTTGAAATACAGAATATCGGTACTTCTCCTGCAAGGAGAACGATTGCATACTTAATAGCTTATCCGCCATACATAAATTCATATGATGAAGACTGGATATTTGTAGGGATAATTCCAGCAAATAAAACAAGGACATGTAAGTTTAGAATTTATGTTTCTGACATGCTAACCAACGCGATACCTATTATAATCAATGTCACATTCATGGATCAGAGAACAAATAATTTCTACTCAATAGCTGAATCTATCTTAGTAATCTACAATGAGAGCCCACATGTCATTTTGGTCTCTTCCAGTTATGTTCCTGCATCTGTTTTTCCAGGTGACAAATTCGTTAAATTGACAGTTACTATCTCAAATCCCACTAGAAAAATTATTGAGAATGCTTCAGCTAAGTTAATGCTATCCGATGAATTTAGTGCAAGCTATGCGATGTCTACAGAATTCTCTATAGGTACTCTTATGCCAGGTCAACTAGTTACTCTTAGCTTTTATGTCGATGTTGCTGATGATGCGCAACCGGGTATGAAGAAGTTGTACCTAGAGGTTAGTTTTAATGGCGGTAACAACATATATGAGATACCTATCATAGTTAAAGAAAAAGCTAAATTTATGATAACTGATTATAACCCAAAAACCTTACCTCGTGGCGGTAGAGGGATTGTCTTTAAAATAAGTATAAAGAACATAGCTAACGTGGATGCAGAAGCAATATATTTACAGCTATTGGGTGGAACCGTATTAAAAGGTGAAGTAGTAACATATGTCGGTAAATTAGTTTCTGGAGAAGAGACAAGCGTAACATTTACTATTGAGATATCTGATTCCGCACCCCTAGGACAAGTCTCATTTGATTTAAAGATAACTTGGACTCAGGAAGACAGATTCTTAAGTGAAATTTATAAGATAACGGTGCTTATTATTTCTGGTTCCGCTATTTCTAACCTTTCGGGATTAATAATAGGTTTAGCCTTGATCGCATCAGGGATCTTATTAATCCCTGTAATCAGAGAAATAAGGAAAATTGCGAGGTGATTAATGCAATGTACTTAAGGAATCAGAAGAAGATATTAGTGATCTCTGCTACATTTATTTTCATTTTAACACTCCCTTTACCCAATCTAGTAAATTTAACAGTTCATAATCATTATGCTAGTAATGTAAATAACTCATCTACAGTAGAAATAGATAATAGTTGGACCATGGGAAATAATGTTAAAGACTACAAACCTATCAGCAAAATACGTATTTCATCAATTAGTAGAGAAAACATAAGCCTATTTAACATCTCAATTAACTGGAAATATGGCCCAGGAAACAGAACGTTGGTGATCGATTCATATGAGAACATGATAGCTATAGGCACGAATCTTGGATTCTTAGTTTATTATGTGAATGGGACAAAAATTATTGGTACTTATCTAGGTACTAGTGTAACAGCTATTAAGTTAATTGATTTAGAAGGAGATAAAAACCTCGAGATAATTTCAGGCACTATTAATGGGAGCTTTTACTGTTTTGATCTCTTCGGTAATACGCTTTTTTCTGCTTCAATTAACTCTCGTGTCTTACTAGTTAATTATACATCAGTCTTTTCTACCGTGGAAAGAGATTTCGTAGTAGTTTCAGAAAGAGACTTTAGGATTTATTCAAGAAATGGTAGTTTAATTACGTTACAAAGCATCGAAGGTGGAGTGAGTTCTTGCATAATTAGTGATATTGATTTAGACGATGTTTATGAAATCATAATAGGATCCAGTACGGGAATTCTTTACATCTATGATCAAGGCAGTTTGCTTACAAATGTAGTTAATGGAGCCGTATCAAGCCTATATTCATATGACATTAATAAAGACGGAGAAAAAGA
>JAHQWF010000114.1 GCA_029856055.1 Candidatus Njordarchaeota archaeon
CTGTAGCTCACAATGTGAAGCGATTGATCAAGTATAGTGTCGTGATGAAGCCAGTGATGCTTATTACCTGACTTCTAGTCATGTCTAGTGGTCGAGAGGCGATGGCAATGAAATAGTGCGGGCCGTTCGTGTATAAGGAAAAATTTTAAACAAGTAAATCATTCATTTTACATGAAAATTTTTTAAGTGGGATCTGGCGATGGTAATTAAAAGAACAATTCTATTAAGTATATTATTAGCTTTAATCCTGTACTCAATAACAGCACCCCTTGTTGTGCACGCTCAGGAACCAGGAACAGAAACATATAAAGGGACAGCTTATTTGGCCATGGCGCTAGCAACAAGTTTGTCCTCTATAGCTGCTGGGTATGCTGTGGCTAAAACCGGTACTGCGGCTCTAGCATCAATTACTGAGAAACCTGAGTTATTCGGTCGTACCATTCTTTATGTTGGTCTGGCAGAAGGTATAGCCATATACGGCGTTCTAACTGCTTTGCTTATATGGATCACGTTAGGTTAAGTATTGATAGTTGAGTGAGGGATGAGCGAGAAGGAGCTTTATAGGAGAATAAATAGAATTTTTTTGTTTGCATACTTTTTTCTATTAATATTAGTTCAGATAATTGGAATTTATTGTATAATAAGCTATTATCATCTAATGGGTTTAGAGATTTTAATGAGTATAATTATTTTCATCACTATTTTATGGCCTATCGTGCTATCCATCGTTTTAAGGAAGTTTTTTGCTCGTTTAGCCAGAGTTGCCAGAGTTAAAGAAAAGAAACTTTATAAAGAAATTGAATTAGAAGAATAGTGTGTAAGAATTATTATAAGGGGCCGTAGTCTAGCTAGGAAGGATGCCGGCTTTGGGCGCCGGTGGTCGCGGGACTATAGCCGCCCAGGGGGGCTATAGCGCGGGTTCAAATCCCGCCGGCCCCACCATTATTAGTGTTCTATCATACATTTAGTGAAGTTTTAAATTCTCTTTTGTATTGTTGTTGTGAAGAGATTGATCTGAGGGTCTAGGATTGTCAGTAGCTGGCATGAGAGTTATACCTACTAAGGGTTTTCTACTGGATCTTAAACGTAGAATCGAGATTATTAAGGAGGGTTATAGGCTCTTATCAATGAAGAGGGATGAGTTGACGGCTAAGTTAACTTCATTCTTAGAGCAATTAAAAGCTACGAAGAGAGAGGTTATGGAGAGGGCTGAGGAGATATATACTCGGTTCAGGGAAACTTATGTTGTTTTGGGTCCTAGCGCGATAGAGTCGTATGCCAATATGACTAGAGGAGAGTTTGATGCTAATATCCTGCCCATAAGTGTCATGGGGATAATTATACCTATGGTGAAAGTATTAAGAGAGGTAGAGTTAAAGGATAGGTTCAGTCCCGTGATTAGGGAGAGGGTTTACGAGTTAAGAGAACTGCTTCAGGATTTAATAAAAGTTGCAGAATTAGAAATGAAGATAGAGATAATAGCTAGTGATTTAGAGAGAACTAACAGGATCGTTAATGCGCTTGAGAAGATAATTATTCCAGAGATGGAGCAGTTAGCTAAATATATAGAGGAGAGAATAGAGGAGGATGGTCTAGAGGATTTCATAAGAATAAAACTGATACGAAACATTATAGTCAAGCGGAGAGGTGAGTGAAATAGACGAGTACCTAATAGTAAAGGCTCATGGAATAATGTCTAGGCTTATCCCCCCTCAATCACTTGCACAAATGAGTTTTTCTAAAGAACTTAAAGATCTGGTTTCTCTACTCTTGATGACCGATTATAGGCCTTACATAGAGAAGTTAGAAGAGCTGTCAGCAAACACTCTTAGCAATGGTTTCAAAAAAGTAATGATCAACCGTTTTAAGGAGTTAATTAATGTCGCTTCAGGACAGCATAAGAAATTCATAGTTGAATATGCTAGAATTGTGGAGTTTGAGAATGTTTTGAAGATAATTAGTAGTAAAATTAGTGAATCGATGATAGGGAAGCTAGAGATAGCTCCTGTTGGTATAGAATCAATCAACTATGAATCGTTGATTAAAGCTAAGGAATTAGAGCAATTGTTTAGAGTGCTCAAGAGTTATGAGCCATACAATGAGTTTAGGGATGAAGTAATAAATAATTTCATTGAGAACAAGAATCTCGTTTTAGTGGACTACGAGTTACACAGGATTAGATACGGTAAGCTACTTGAGTTAACAAGTAAAATTGAATTTATGGGTGTTAGTGAACTGAGAAAGCTAATAGGTATAGAGATAGATATACTGAATATATTTACTGTTACCGCGCCAATGTTGTACAGTTTTTCACCAGATTTAATGAAGTTAATTATTATTCCTGGTGGTTATTTATTAAGTGAGGAGAAGCTTTTAAGGGCATTAGAATTAAAGAGAAGAAGCGAAATGATTAATTATCTGAAGGGTTATAGGGATATAATTGAAATGGTCTTAGATAGACAAGAAACAAAGGCTTATTTGCTAGCTCAGAAAAAAATAAGGAATTACTTAGATAGAGAGAAGATAGCTAATTATGCCTCATTTTTCGATGTATATATGTGCATGAAGCGAATAGAGTACGAGTACAGAGATTTGATACAGATTTCTTATGGAGTAGAATATAATCTTCCCCGCGAATTACTACAGAGAAATCTAATAAGTTATTAAGAAACTTCTCAGCTTCATCCTTTTATATTGATTAATGTTTTAATATCCTTTAAATCGGTATTCAATCTACCAGTTTAGTGATTGTTATGCGACAGTGATAAAGATGGTTAAAGAGACTGAAAATTTGCCTCCAAAAGCTAAATCTGAGTACATGTGCTTGAAATGTAAGCATGTATTTACATTGTCAGAGGAATATTTAGCTGATTACAATCTCGTAATGTGCCCCCGATGCGGGTCAACAACATTGATTAAGTTAAGGCCTAGGACAAGAAAAATCGTTATCGGGGTCTAATATTGAGAGAACTAACTAGAGAATTGCTAACTGAATTCTATTCAAGAAAATTCAACTTCGAACCATTATTCAAAGTAATTTCACCGAGAAAATTCGCTAACAGGGAGTTTGGGTTTGTGATGGAGGAGAATGGGGAGGATCGTTTTATTAGAAATATCTCATTTTCAACGCCGAGAGAATTAAGAAATTATATGGCAGAGAATGGTGTAAAAGCTGCTTATATAGGTGCAATATACGAGTTGCCCCCAACACCAGGTACTTCAATAACTAAGTTAAAATGGATAGGGCGAGAACTAGTATTTGATATAGATCTTACAGATTACGATGACATCCGAACGTGTGGTACAGGGAAGGATCATGTTTGCCACAAATGTTGGCCATTAGTTGTAGACGCGGCTATGATTATAGAGGAAGTGTTGAGGGAGGATTTTGGATTAGAGAAAATCGTATGGGTTTTTTCTGGTAGAAGAGGGTATCATGCCTGGGTAATAGATGAGGTGGCTAAATATTTTGAGGAGGAAACACGGGATGCAATAGCGTCTTACCTTAGCCCAGATAACCCAGATGAACTAATACCAATATCCTATCAAAGAAAGATAATAAGGCTCTTGTTGAAGAAAGATCTCACACTGTTAATAAGGCAGGATAAAAAGGTGATTAAGAAGATTTGGTCAGAGCTATTGAAGAGACTGCCAAGAATAGACAAAAAAGTAACCATGGATACAGTAAGATTACTAAGAATGCCAGGAACGGTTCATCCAGCAACTGGTAAGATAGCTGTGATTGTGGAAGATCCCCAATCTTTCTATCCAGATGATGCACCAACAATCTGGGAAGTACTTGGAGTCAGTTAGATTTTAGAAGAGAGTTTGACGCTATGGTGCCCCGGGCGGGATTTGAACCCGCGTCCTCGGCTTGAAAGGCCGAGATGCTTGACCGGGCTACACCACCGGGGCATATAAATTTTCGATAATTACTTTGATATTTTTTGCTTATTTAATGTGTCTAGCGGATAACCCCGTTCTCTCTAGCATTGATTGAGTTTTTACTGCATTGTATTTTTAAATTTAACGTTAGCGCAAGAAATTAATCGCTTAACTAGAATAAATGGGGCGTAATAGTAAATCTCCCTATCACAAGTTGAAACAATAAACGTGGATGGAGTGGAGAACGGGTTAGAGAATTGTAAGGTGTAAAAGAGAATGTTGGTGCCCCGGGCGGGATTTGAACCCGCGTCGCGGACTTGAGAGGCCCGCATGCTTGACCGGGCTACACCACCGGGGCATATTTTTCTTTCGTTGCGACTTTTTTAGGTAAAATAACTAGTTGTAAGACCTTTTTTATTTAATGCAGTTTTTGTTTTTAAGATTTACTGATTAGCTAAGATACTTTAAAAATTAAGCGAGTATGAATTAGGCATTCTGTTTAATTCAGAGAGAAATATTGAGAAGAAGAAATGATGTTTCTATTGGCGGCCCGGGCGGGATTTGAACCCGCGTCGCGGGCTTTCTGCCTTTTTACTGGCCTTGGGATGACAGGCCCGCATGCTAACCGGGCTACACCACCGGGCCATGACTCTTGATGCTTTGTTCGTATACTATTTTGTTATCTCACAAGTTCAATTTTTAAATTTATCTCTCATTTTTAAAATACTCCAAAAATGAGGTTCTGTTCTTTGCTTCACCCACTTTAATCAATTTTTTTGTGAATTTTTGGTAGTGGATAGATTTGAGTGCGAGAACTATTCCCTTGATGCCTTAAAATTACTTAATATGGCTTAATACGCCTTAAACTAAAAAACTATAACTTACCCAATAGTACATCTGTGTATTCAACTAACGCATTGAAATTTGTTTGAGATGGTTGCACAATTCTAAGGATATATTTTATTGCCGAATGCTTTGACAGATTTATCCCATATCTCTTTTATTTTGAAGATGTATGTGGGGTGTCTTCCAACGATTTTTCCCGCCGTTGGAGCTACATGAAATATGTCGTGTAGTGCGTTTACGTACTCAAAATACTTTGATCCCTCTAGGTGCACTTCTGTTTCAGCTATAACCATATATGATATGTCGGGAGGTGTAAAGAAGATTAAGATCGCTTCTCCACCGTTCTTTAGGTTAGCCCATGTCCTCTTGTGCGCTAGGTCAAGAGTCGCTAACTTAGTGAAATCTATTTTATTTTCGTCATAAACAAAATTTAAGAGAAAATCTAGGATCTCGCTCATTTTTCTTTTTTCTTTAGCTATCTCGTGGATCATCCTAACCGCTTCATCCAAGTAATCCTCTTTGAGCACAAAGCCAATCATCTTTATTGATGCGTTTAGGCCAGCTGGACCATCTGTAACTATAGCGGGAAGTGCTCTTGTGAACCAAAGATATATCTCTTTTTCGTCTTTAACCTCTCCTTTAGCCATTTTTTCTATCATTGCTTTTCTTTCTCGAAATATATATTGCTTGAATGCATCAGGGATCATTCTTACTCACGCATTAAAACATTTATTTGGTAAGGATTAAATTATCTTCACATTGTGTGTTTTATATAAGCTCTTATAAAGGTATTTGGTGATACCATTGTCAACTAAGGATGTTAAGAAAGAGGAGCTAGTAGAGATAGTTAGGTACCTTGGTGCAGAGGATTTAAAGTTCCTAGATTCGCTCAGAAGGAAGCGTTGGGCTCTAGGCATAATCTTCAATATCGCTGGTTTAGGAATAATGATAGGTGCGGTACTATATGCTAATTATGCAGGATCCCAGGGCTGGATGTGGTTTTTGTTCGGTTTGTTAATAGGTTCCCTCCTAATGAGAGAAGGGGGTGTAGCAATACAGGAGTCGCGTAGTATTGCTGTTCCTGGCGGTGGCAGATATAAAGTTTTTGTAAAGATTACCTGCTCTAATCCTGATTGTGGTTATGTAGAAGTACGTGAAAAAAAGGATGGGGAGTATGTTGGTCAAGTGCTAGAGAATACATGTCCGAAATGCGGCAGTAAGTTAATCATCTCGGCGATATTTAGTGAGCCGGAAAAGAAGATTAAGACAATGGGTATGCCTATTTTGCCTACTATGGGACAAGTTAGTCTTGTTAGATTAATAGGTTATTACCTAGTAGATATGTTGACTCCATTGAAGATGGCTTTTAGGTTAGTGAAGCGAGGGTTAAAGTGTGAAGAATGATGATGTTGAAGTTTCGGGAGCTGATCCATTAATAAAACCTATTTTTTTAGAGGGTATTGAGAAAATTAAGGATACTGATTTACTTGCAATTTTTGAGCGTGGATGTCCGAACTGTAACTGGAAGATACCTAGTTATAGACTCGATGAATATTTAGCTTGTAACGAATGTATTCCTGAGAATATTGCGGTAAAATACTACGGAGAGAAACCCCAAAATACTCAGATTAGACTTGGGGAGATATTGGAGTCTAGTAATGAGCTAAGAGGCTTTAGGAAAGCATACTATGTTGAGAAAGAACTAGAGGAATTCTCTAAATTCTTTGAAAACTTGGTTGGAGCTCCTCCATGGTCTGCTCAAAGAGTTTGGGCAAGGAGGGTTCTTTCTAATCAGAGTTTTGCTATCATAGCCCCAACAGGGGTAGGGAAAACGGTTTTTGGTATAGTTATGGCTCTTTATCTAGCTAAGACCCGGGATTATAGAACATACATTGTACTACCCACAAAGACGTTGTTGAATCAGGTTTTAAGCAAAATCAAGGAGTGGGAAGAGAAGCTTGGAACGAATTATGTTATATATTATTCCTCGGAAATGAGTGTTAAAGAACGAAAAAGTGTTAAAGAGAAGTTACAGACGGGTAATTTCAGGATATTAATAACGACATCGCAGTTTCTGATACGTAACTTAACTGATGTGATTAAAGCTTTTGAGGCTGCTGGTAGGGGGAAGAGTTACCGGAGATATGTTGACTTCATGTTTGTTGATGATGTAGATAGTTTTCTCAGAAATGTTAAGAACTTGGATAGAGCTATTACGCTTCTAGGTTATAATAGAAGTAAGCAGATGAGGGTTATTCTAGACAAAATTAGGAGAATGGGTGGTAGTGAGAACCAGTCTTACATACTCAATGAAGATGATTGGGCCGAGATAATAAATACAAGGTTAAGAGCTGGCATATTAGTTGTTTCTTCGGCCACGGGGAGAGTTAAAGGTGTTCTGATTAGGAGACTATTTCGACTGGTTTTTGGATTCACTATTGGTTCCTCAAGAGAGGGCATCAGAAATGTTACTGATACGTATGATGACTCGTTACTAGAGGTAGAAGAAGTTGATAGAAAACTGCTGATAAAGAGGGCAGTAGAGTTCGTAGAGAAATTGGGGCCAGGAGGAATCATATTCGTCGCCAGAGGGTCGGATAGTGATGAAATTATTAATGAATTAGCGAAGAAATTAAGTGAGAAGGGAATACGGGGGCTCGGAGTCTCGGCGGAAGAAGGGTCAGAGGTTGTCCAGGCTGTTTTAAAATTTATTAATAACGAGGTTGATACCTTAATTGGTAAGGCCTCTCCATATGGCTTATTGGTTAGAGGATTAGACCTACCCGAGAAAATTAGGTACGCGATTTTCGTTAAGATTCCTCAATTCAGTATTAGGTTGGATGCAAAACCACATCCCGTATATGTCTCATTTGTATTAAGAAAGGTAGCTAATGTTTTCCCAGATAAGATGCAGTTGCTAGACAGGATTAGGGAATTAGCGTCACATATAATCTGGTTGAGACCTAACGAGATCAATGAGATTGAGACTGAAGCAAGTAACTTGATTAATTCGTTAGGTATAGATAAAGCTATTGAGGTAGCTAAAGAAAGAACAAGTAAGAGCGATGATCACAAGAATGTGACTTTGCTAATAACTCTGGAGCTAACCAGAAAATTAATGGGGATAATTAAAGAGAAGGACGTAATTAATAAATTAAAACAAGCTGGTGTACCTTTCGAGGTACGTGAGGAGAATGGTCAAACAGTTATAAACTTACTTTCAGCTGATGTTAAAACCTATATTCAAGCGTCTGGAAGAACCTCTAGGTTGTATGCTGGGGGAATAACTAAAGGGTTATCCATTATTTTACCCGATAATAAGCAATTGCTGCATGAACTAGATAGAAAATTGCTTTGGACCGTAGAAACTTCGCTTATCCCGCTTTCAAATATTAACTTGGATGAATTAGTTAAGGAAATAGATAAAGATAGGGAGAGAGTAAGAATAGCTGGATTAGGAAAGATGCCGGCGAAAGAACATTTACAGACGTGTTTATTTATTGTAGAATCACCGACTAAGGCAAGAACAATCGCTAGTTTCTTCGGTAGACCTACTAGGAGGATATTACCAGGAATGGTAGCTTATGAAATAATAATAGGAAAGTATCTAGCTACTATCGCTGCAACAATAGGGCATGTTACGGATCTGATCACGCATTACTTTATTCCTAAGTTTAAGTTTGTCAGGAAGAATGGTTATCCTGAGATGGTTGTACGTGAATATACAATTAAGGAATTAGCGTGGCCTTACGGGATTTCAATGGTGATATTTAATTCAGATTTTAGATTCATACCTATTTTTGGACCTAAAGTGACTTGCGCGAAATGCAGTTATGTCTTTATTCCATACATAGCAATGAACACCGATATGAATCATGAAGTAGTTGAAAAGAAAGCTAGAAGGATAAAGTCATTTCTTAGAAGGAGAATAAGTGATCTACAGATACAGTTAGCTTCGGTTAAACATGCGCCGGAGATCCCATTAAAATGCCCAAGATGTGGTGAAATCGAGCAATTATATGATAAGAAAATAACAATTGACACATTAAGGCAACTAGCTTTAGAGAGTGAAGTAGTACTAATTGGAACTGATCCTGATATTGAGGGAGAAAAAATAGCTTGGGATGTAGCGACATTAATTAAACCTTACGCTAAGGATATTCGCAGAATAGAGTTCCATGAGGTTACTCGAAGCGCCATTGAGAAGGCTCTGAGTGAGCCGAGAGACATAAATCTAGATCTCGTTAAGGGACAGTTCTTAAGGAGGATTGAGGATAGATGGATAGGCTTTTATCTTTCAGACGAATTGAAAGAGTTGTTGGATGAGAAAAACCTATCAGCTGGAAGGGTGCAGTCCCCTGTTTTATCGTGGATTGTCGAGAGATACAATTTATGGAAGCAGAAGGAGAAGTGGACGGTCATTAATCTTGGCGATGGAGCGGAAGTTAAGATACCGGGAGAAGTCAAGATTAATCGTATTGTGATAAAGGATGTTAGGTTGGAAGAGAAGAAGTTGATTCCACCACCATTAATAACTGATTCTCTTCTCAGGTACTCATTTTCTCTATATGGTTATAGTGCAGATAAAACAATGAAATTAGCTCAGACGTTATTCGAACTAGGTTTGATAACATATATTCGTACAGATTCAACAAGAGTTTCTGATGCAGGTTTAGCTGTGGGAAAAAGATTAGTGGTTGATAATTTTGGGCCTGAATTGCATTCGGCTAGGAGATGGGGGAAGGGTGAGGAAGGAGCTCACGAGTGCATTAGACCAACTAGGCCTCTAATGCTGGATGATTTGCGTGAGGCCTTGGAGAGGGGAGAAATAGTTCTGACCGAGGAACTTCCTGTGGAGGCATTTAATGTTTATGACTTAATAGTTAGAGTCTTTATGGCTTCTCAGATGAAGGAAGCTATTGTTGATTACGCTACAGTGACGGTAGATATTGAAGTCGTTAAAGATTCGAAAAGTGAGATCGTTAGCGAAGAGATATCTGGCATAGTAAGGATAAAAAACGCAGGATTTATACGGGCTCTGAGAGGCGATCTAAGGAAGTTCTTTATACCTAGGAAGATCCCACTATTTAAGAAAGATGAGATCATATCGCTGGAAAAGGTTAAGGTGGAATATGTTGACTTACCTAAAGCGTGGCCATTAACTGAGGGAGAGATTGTTCGAATGATGAGAGAGCGCGGGATTGGTCGCCCATCTACTTATGCAACGATTATTCAGAAGCTATTCGAGAGACGCTATATAAAACGTCAAGGCGGGTTCGTTATGCCTAAGGAACGGGGCTTAATAGTGAATGAGATAGTTAATTCTCTTCATCCAGAAATGGTTTCTGAGGAAAGAACTAGGATTATTTTTGAGAGAATAGATGAAGTGGCGAATAAAAGGAGGAAATATCTTGACTTGCTACGGGAAATATATAACGAGATTGTTAGGGAGAAGGAGGAGGCACCTAAAAAGCAGTTGCCTGAGGAAGTTATTAGAGCTATTGAGAGATATAGAAGAAATGTGGAGAAGAGGTTTGGATAAATGGTAGCCTTGAAGGCGTTAGTGATATCGGATGTTCATGATAACATAGATAATTTATTGAAGGTTATGCGGTTCACTAGTTCAAGGAGAGATTTATCGTATATTTTTCATTGCGGTGACTTAGTGTCACCATTTACAGCATCAATTCTATCTAAACATAAACCTGATAATGTAGCTCTAGTAGGTGTCTGGGGGAATAATGATGGTGATAGAGAGACGATAATGATTAAGTTGGGTGAAGAAAGTGTTTTCGAGAACATATTAATTAAGGAGATTAACGGCAAGAGAACGCTGGTTCTGCATGGTGCAGAGTCAATCGATTTAACCGAGATGATTATTAAGTCATTGTTAAAGAGTCTTGATTATGATTTAATCTTTTTTGGCCACACACATTTGCCCAAGATAATTACATGTAATAGGATTAATAGGGAATTGGTAGATATACCTGTTAATCAAGAGATTAAGGAGAAGGGATCAAGGAGATACAGTATTGATTTGAGTAAGTATGCAATTGCTCTAAATCCAGGTGAATTATGCGGCTACTTGAATAATACGCCTACATTTGCTCTAATATCGTTGAGAGATAGTGTGTTAGAAGTTGATTATATTCGAATCAGTGATATATGAGGATTCAGTGCTCCAGAAACTCATCATTGTTTCCTCAGTAATATTCCTCATCATTATTTCCTGATAAAATATCTTTCTTACTAATTAAACTAATTTATGACATAATTGTTTTTTTAAAAGTGAGAGTCAATTTACTTTCTCTATCTCTTTCTCGATTTGTTTTTTTATTTCGATAAAAACATTGTATAGATCATCTGTAAAAGCAACTAAAATAACCTTCTTAACCCACCGAGGGGCCCTACCTAAGAAAAATGACCTGAATGCATTTATGAAAGCTTTTCCAGCTTGCTGAGCAGATAAACCTCCCACTCCAGTACCCATGCCGGGGAAAGCTATACAATTAATCTTGTTTTCTTCAGCCAATTCAAGGCTCGCCATTATCGCTTTCTCAACTTTCTCTATAGTCGTTCGCATGGCTGGTCTCTCCATTGTAGGGGCATGAATAACGTATTTTGCAGGAAGCGTTCCCGCTGTTGTTAAAATCGCTTTACCAATTGGACATGGTGCGAATTTGGTTGCTTCTTTCTCTATTACATCACCGCCTTTCCTCTTAATTGCTCCGGCTACTCCACCGCCCATTATTAACAAACTATTTGCAGGATTAACTATAGCCTCGCAGTCTACTTCAGTTATATCCCCTTTAATAACGCTTATTGTGGGCATATGGACACCGCTTCAATGGAGTGTAAATTTACTATTCGATGTTTCAGGACCAAAAGCTCGATAAATCCTTTACGCCTCTGGCTTTTGATTCTATTTCAGATATAGACATGCCTAACGCATCCAGTAGTTGGTCGAACACGGATTTAGTGAACTCTATATATCTATTCCAATCGATTTCGGAAGCTTTAGGTCTGGCTTCTAGTGGCATAACTCCGTCTCTTGTTTTAACGTAAGCTATTATCTCTCCTGGTCTCACTTCACGCTTCAATTTTCTGGCCGCTTGTACATGCTGGGGTGTAGTTTTTGTGTACTCGCTTAGCGGTTTGGTTAATTGGACTCTAAAAGCTAGATCTTCAAGTGAGTAAGCACCTTTCTTTAGTTTCCTAATTATATCTATTATATGGTCCTCTATTCTCTTCTTAGCTTCATTTAAATCTTCAGGGGTTTTAACTTCACTTAAGATCTTTAGGACATTGTGAAATTCTCTTTTAAGGAACTCAGGGGTGTTTCTTTTCTTTGCCATAAGCCCTTTTATATCAACACTTTCATCTACTAGAACACCGAAGTAATTCTTTTTTCTCGCTGATAATGCTAGGTAACGATATATTTTATCTACCTCCAAGTCGACTTTAACTGTGTTTTCAGCCCATTTAATGAGTTCCTCTATTTTTTCTCTATCTGGATTATGAATAAATATGCTATCTGTATCACCGTACAGCACCTCTAAGTTCATTTCCTGAGCTTTTTCAACGACTGCTCTTATTTTTTGTCGGCCTAACGCAGTGATTGCTTCAGCTACTGATAAGCTGTATAATGGGAAGTGCTCAGCGCCGAATACGCCATAACTAGCATTTATAAGTACTTTTAATGCGCCTTGAACAATGTTGTAGAATTCGCGTTTCTTCCCTTCCTGCTTCGCTTTTTTCTTGAAGTACTTGACTCGGAGGTCTCTGATCAATCCAACAAGTAGGGATGTTATACCTTTTCTCTTTGTGCATATCCAGTGCGGTGTTTCACTCACTTTGTTTTTTCTGCATTCTTGATGGACGCAGTCTACTGTTTCGTAACTTATGTTATGCACCTTGATTATGGTTGGGTATATGCTAGCGAAGTCTAGTACCCAGACATTAAACCAGACCCCTGGTTTAGGTTCAAGCACTATAGCGCCCCTATATTTCTTTCCCGTAATAATTGGTGGCGGTCTCGGCCCTAGCTGCGAGACCCTCTCTTCTTTTTTTTCTAGCTGATACCTGTTGGGTATAAGGTAATTTCTCTCTCTGTGTTCTGCGTTAAACCAGTTCTCTATCCATGCAGACACACCGCGTCTACTTAATTCCCGTATTGGGAAACGTGTTATTCTGGACAAGACTACAAGCAGGTTTAATGGTAATTGATTAGAGAAAGTAAATAATTGTGCTGTTAGGTACGAATCCTGCCAACAATACCTAGCTAATTCATCTAATTTTAAGCTCTCTATCTCCCCTATTCCCAAATACAGTTTTCCAATACCAAGTAGAGCTTGGGAAATCTCTTCAAGGCTAACGGTCTCATATCTGTTACCGAAAGCGTAAGTCTTTATTGCGGCGTTTGCGAAAAATTTGTATAAGTCTAGATGAATGCCTACTTTCATGTGCGCCTCTTTTATTTCACCTTTACTAACTATCTTAAATGGAATTATTTCCTTTGGTATTCCTAAGTGTTCGCTTCGCTTGTATATGTATCTTAAATCAAAGTTATCTCCGTTAAAAGTGACTAATATAGGTATTTCCCATATTTTCTCAAAAGCGTCAAGAAGCATTAATCTTTCGTCGCTGTATAGTCTCACGTTAATAATTTTGCCGTTAAAATCGATTTCTCCAATCTCGTAGTAAGGTTTCTTATCAACGATTTTTATATCTCCTATATCATAACTTATGGCACCTTTATAATTTTTTAAGATAAAGATTTCTCTCGTCTCTGTACGTTTATCTCCATCGAACGAATAACCTGTGAAACCAATTGCGATTATTTGATCGTATGGTTGATTCATTTGCGGTATTCTTCCATGCCCAGCTACCTCGATATCTAGCGCTAAGAAATCTATTTTTGGTAGATCAGCTGACAGTACGGGTACATATTTCTTAGCGAGGTCAACGAAATCTTTTTCACCAGTAAAGATATCTAGGATTTCCTCATCTATCTCCCGCTTATCTGTGCTCATTACTGGTTTTCCATTTTTTACGCTGTAGTACATAGAGGGCCATAGCTTTGTGTCATAGATATAGTTTAGGTGGTATGGTATCCATGCTTCCCAGCTGCGTTCTTCTCCTATTAAGTTTCTTAATCCACCTTTGCCTCCTACAGCGAGAGGGTCTGAAACAATCACTTTCCTTAGTTCTACCCACTTATCGCTTATTGGGTCATATTTCTTAGTTATCTCTATGTTCTCTATCGATCCACGCATTTTAGTTGATAATGTTCTTATTTCTTCAGTATCTATATCTGTAAGGAAATATGGTTTATGCCCAGTTCTATCATATAGGAAACATATTTCCTTAGTTTCTAGATTATAGAATTTCATTAATGCCTTATTTCTATCTGAGTCGTATTCCACGGATAATAATACTAGGTTATCAGCATTTTCTATCTCACGATGCTTCCTAGATATTTCGCTTAATCTCCTTACTTTCTCGTCTAGTATGCTACGTGGAATAGCGGTATATTGTTCACTAGTTTTTTCAGCTTGTTTTTCTTTCTTTTCTTCTTTACCTATAAATGAATCCAAAGTCGCTATTTTTTTACCCATTTTTTTCATCGTTTAATAAAGTTGTGAGAACTATAAAACCAATATATGGAGTTTATAATCAATAAAATATTACTGTATTCTAAAACAAGTCTAGCATCATTTTCTTATAGGGATACGTTTAATAGAGCGGCAGTAAGTGCAGATAATAGATATGTGGGGGAACCTATTTTGCCTGACTCTAACAATCATTGTTTTACCGGGAATTAAGAGGTTCTTGCATCTTTTGCAGTAGAAATATTTGTATTTTTTAGGTATTCTAACATTGAATGATTGCGAAAGTCTTCTTGCCTGGAAACCTAATTCTTCCACGCGCTTTATATTGCATCTTATCCCTTCTTTAAGAGCTGTTTCTAGCATATTAACTATGTTCTCCATAACTAATTTATACCTCAGTGTTCTCTTCTTTCTCCTACTCCCTCCAGTTCTCGGCATTAAAAGTCAGCTCAAAAGTAAATAAAGTGTAGCCCCCGGGGAGCCTCTCACTTCATCGCGACCTCTATGGTCCCTTAGGAGAGGACTGTGAGGGGGCATGGTATTCTGTTATCTCACTGATACGTTATTGATTTATATTTTATTCATTTACATTTTTGGATTGAGATGAAAAAAGTAAAAATGTTAACACTTTTCTTATCTAGTATAATTTTGTGGGTGATTGAACTTGAGTGAATATGGTGGGTCTAGTGAAATTAAGTTTAGTGAATTCATGAAAATTCTATATGATAAGGAGGCTCCAAGTGAGCAAGAGTTAACTATAGGTCGTGTAACTAAAATTGAGGATCATGGAATCTATGTTATGCTGGAGGAGTACAATAAAGAGGCTTATATTCCTTTGAAAGAGTTGTCAACGAGATTTATTAAACATCCACGAGAATTAGTTAAATTGAATCAGAGAGTTATTGTGAAGATTTATAGAATCCAGCGGGGGGGCTTAATAATAAATGCATCAATGAAGAGAGTGCTTCCGGGCGAGCGTCAAAAGAAGTTGCAGGAATGGAGGAAGTTAAGGAAGTCTCTGCTCATGTTTTCTCAATTGGCTGAGAGATTAAATATGCCTTTAGAGAAAGTGATTAGGGATATAGGGCGACAAATGGTAAATTATTATGATACTCCTTACGACGCTTTTGAAGCTGTTGTTAGGTGGGGAGAGGATGTTCTGAAGGATATGGATTTGCCAGAGGATTATATTCCGCATATAGTGGAAGTGGCTAAGAATAATATTAGGTTGCGTGAAGTCGTTCTTAAAAGGTATCTAATAATTAGCTCCCTGGCGCCAGATGCGATAATTAGGATTAAGAAAGCCCTTAAAGAAGGTAGAGATATAGCCCCTGATAAAATAGAGGTAAAATATATTTCATCTCCAAGGTATCTTGTAAGGGTTAAGGGATATGACTGGAAGGAAGCAGTTAAGTTGTTTGATAAGTTTTTTGCAAAGGTTAAATCGGTTATTTTGAAGGGCAATAAATATCCGTCTGAAGTTTCTTATGAAGAGATTGAGGAGAAGAGGAAGACTAAGAGAGCTAGAGCTGGGTAATAGTAATGACAAAGAGAATATATAAGTGCTTGAAGTGCGGAAGATACACGCTTAAACAAGACAGATGTCCGGTATGTGGGGGGCTTGCTCGCGTAGCTCATCCACCCAGATTCAGTCCAGTTGATAAATATGGTGAATATAGAAGAGAAATGAGGAGAATGATAGAGAAATTGGAGGGCGAGAAATAGTGTTTGATGTGATTTCTAAAAAAAGATTGATAATGATTTCGGGTAAAGGGGGTACTGGAAAAACAACCACAGCTGCAGCAACAAGTATTAAGTTTGCTGAGGATGGGTTCAAGACAGCTGTAATAAGTCTAGATCCCGCGCACTCATTGGGGGATTCTTTTGACTTGAAATTAGGCCCTGATTTCAAGAGGATAGAGGGAGTTCATGGTAAGTTGTTTGCAATGGAATTTGATCCTAAATTACTGTTTGAGAAAGAGAGAAGCGATTTACGTAAAGCTATGGAAACGGATCAGAATGAATCGCCTTTTGGAGAGATGTTACCTAAAGAGATGTTCGATTTACTTTTAGATACGAATTATATGCCTGTAGAATTTGCTGAAGGTATAGGGTTCCTGAGATTATTAGATTACTTAATCGAGTCCGATTTTGAGAAGATCATTTTTGATACTGCTCCGACTGGACATACCCTGAAACTATTAGAATTGCCTGATTACTTAGATTCATTCGTTGGTAAAATGATAAGGTTTCAGTTAAGGGTATCTAGTATTTTCTCGTCGGTGAAAAGGCTTTTCGGTTTTGGATCAGATGTTGATGTGGCTAAAGAAACATTGAAGGCGCTTGATGAGTTAAAGGAAAGGATTAATAACGCTAAGAAAATCCTAACTAATAAGGATCAGTCAGAGTTCGTTGTGGTGACTCTACCGTTAGACATGAGTATTTATGAAAGCGCTAGATTAGTTGGTGAGCTCGATGCTTATGAGATACCTAATCATTTTCTAGTCGTGAATATGGTGCGTATTTACAATGGGGAATGCGGGTTCTGTAAGAATTTATCTAGGATGCATCTGAAGAATCTAGATCGCATATTCGAGTTATTCAGTGATAAAGAGATCAGAGTCATACCATTTTTCTCTAAAGAGATTAGGGGAGTGTCCTCGTTAAGGGAGATAATTAAGTATCTGGCTGATTTCACATTGAATGAGGCTAAGAAGGCATTCGAGATGAAGTTAACAATAGATTAAATAAAATAAACACAGTTAAATAATTACATGAGTTAATTATATGACCGTGAAGTTGGGGAGGAGTTATCATATGGTTGAAGATAAAGGAGGAGTTATGGGATTGAGTTATGAGGACATGCTGAATAGAGCCATAGAGAATCTACCAGATGAGTTAAAGAAAGCTGAGGAGTGGTCATTACCTCCTATAGAGCTCATGCACGAAGGAGGTAGAACAACTATTCTTAACTGGAAAAACATTATTGCTGTTTTAAACAGAGATGAGCGAATAGTATTGCGTTTTTTGGAACATAGATTAGGTACTGTGGGATGGGTACAGAAAGGTAGAGCAGTACTTCAGGGGATCTATAAGAGATCCCGTATAAATAAGTTAATGGAGTTTTTTGTGAGAGAATACGTAATATGCGATGTATGTGGAAGGCCTCATACCAGATTGGTTAGGGAGAAGGGACAGTGGATTAAGAAGTGTGAGGCATGTGGGGCTTGGAGGGTCGTGGAGAGAATCTAGATCTCTATCATAGCTTTACGAATCAAAATATTTTTGTTTAGTGAGGGATCATATTTTTTCTTGAAATACTGTCTAGCTTCTGTGTTAAACATGCGTATCAGTTTATTTAATAATCTTCTTCCTGTTTCACGATCACTTATCCTTATGTCAAGCCCCCTCTTAATCTTCTTAACATCTATGAATACGTTGGATTTCATATGCGATGCTATTTGATTTATTAATTTATTGACCTTAGCAAGATTATTTCTATAGCCCTTCCCACTAAACCGGATATGGATCACGTATTCATAATAAGATCCCATCGCTTTTTTCTGACAAGTTGGGCAAACCTGCTTAATTACCCGTAGCTCTATAGATATATCCCGTATCTTTATACCTGCCTTATATAGTTCAGCTGGTATGGTTGCTGAGCTGTCTAACAATAATTGTTCTGACATTCTTGTTGGAGTAAATTGATCCAGCTCGAGTCTCAGATCGTAGCCCCTAATAACTTTGCTTCTCCTTATTTGACTTAGAATCACTTTACTGATGTTATTTGAGTTGCCTTTAATCCATTTATTACCGAGTTTAACGCTACCGCATACAGGGCAGATCTTTATATCAGCTTTCAGCTTGGTTAGTTTAGGCAAAGCGTATTTTTCTCTAAAGCAATTCTCACAAAGTCCCTTTAGTTCCTCTCTGTAATCCGTTTCTCTTCCGCATCTCGGGCATCGATAAGGCATGTTACTCAGCTGTTATGAGATGTTTTAGTTAAGATTAGGAAAAGTATAAATCTGATCAGTTTTTATCTTGATATGTATGCTAATAATCATTAAAGGATTTGTAGTTTTTTGATATGAGATAAACTAATGTTAGATGGTTGTGCGCTTTAGTTATAGGGTGTTTGATCTGGAAGATAAATTAAGTGCTTTTATCGATGCATACGAGACAATATTGAGGATAAGTGAGAATCACGTTAAGAAAATGGTTGTTGAGCAGAGAGATAATTTAATTGCTACCAAGGACTTATTTACCAGGGTACTGAAGGAGGGTAGGAGAGTACATATCGCGGGTATGGGGCGTTCTAAATTAGCTGCGATGATAATAGGAGATCTCCTGAAAAATCTCGGCTTTAAAGTGTCTGCGATCGGTGATTTCTTGAGCAAACCTGTTATGTCGGGAGACTTGGTTCTCGCTGTTTCTGCTAGCGGTTGGACTACGACTACATGCATGATGGTGGAGGAAGCTATTAGGTTGGGGGCCAATGTGTTAGCATTGACAGCGACACCAAAATCTAAGCTCGATAGATTATCCGATGTATCCATTTATCTTCCCGGCAGATCGATTATCGATGAGACATCATACATAGTTAGACAGATATTGGGTCGGCATAAGACGCCTCTTACACCTATGGGTACGATACCTGAGACAAATGCTATTTTAGCGGGTATTGGTTTGGTTGGGATGTTAAGTAATGTGTCGGAGAATCCTGTTGAGGTATTTAGGGAGTATGTTTATTTGGTTCTTAAGAATGCAAGAGATAGTTTGGTGACTTTGCGTAGGGATCTAGATCGGTTACAGAGATTCGTCAACGCTATCTCTGCTTGCAAGAGAAATAATGGATCAAAGGTATACTTAATAGGAGCTGGCATCAGTAAATTTATATCATTAATGAGCGCTATGAGGTTCCAGCATCTCGGTTTGAATGTAGCTTCAATCGATGATTGGAAGTTCAGAAATGCCGAGGATGTATTAATCGCTATTTCGAGTTCTGGAGAAAGCGCTATTACATTACTTTATGCTAAAGAAGCTAAGAGAACGGGGATGAATCTAATTAGCTTAACAGCGTCTCCGGGATCCACGTTATCAAACTTATCGAATATAGAGCTGGATCTGCTGGATATATCTAAGAGAGAGGAGTACCTTGAGTTCAGGGTTCTTAAGAACAGGAGGGTGCAATTTATCCCCGCCTTTGAATATGCTGCATTACTTGTGCTAGAAAGTGTGGTAGCTCAGATAGCTGAGGAGCATTCAATTAAGGAGGAGGATATGAAGAGAATGCACGCTAATATCGAGTAAGTACTGTGGGGATACATATTGGATCAAGGGAGGCTTGCGACCCATATATCACTTCTTTTCTCAGCACCTTTATTCGCCTTATATCTCTTTATAATTATCTTACTTTACGAAATGAATGTGCGTGATACGTTTTTCTCCTTAATCACGTTTCTATTGGGCTTTATTTTTCTCTCGGTTTTGCCTTCAGCACCAGTAATTATTGCTGCTAAACGAGGAGAAACAGATATTTTTGTTTATCGGAGAGAGAAGCGGTTCAAGTTCTTCTTAACCGCTATCATAAGCTATGTAATTGGCGCATTAGTTTTTATTGAAATGGGAATTAGAGAATTATTCTTGTTCTTAGCATGTTACGCTACTGTAACGTCAGCAATAATGCTATCAACATTTATAACTAAAACTAGTGTACACACAGCTGGGTATTGCTGGATCAGTAACATACATGGTTATTTTATATGGGCTAAAATATTCATTGCTTTACCTGATACTTATTCCTGTTTCATGGGCTAGGTTGATTGATAAGGCGCATTCAAAGAATCAACTTGTATTAGGAGTAGTGATATCGGTTTTAGTCACAGTAATAACTATTCTTTCTCTTTCCTAGTTAATTAAGCGTTAAGTTAGAAATAAATAGGTTGAGTAACAAAAATTTTAATTAGCGGTCCGTCCCCGTCCCACCCAGACTCTTAGGGGAGACCCGAGGAGGATGAAAGGGTGGAATCCGCGGACCGCGACACCTCCTATTTCTTTCCTGTTACCTTAAGTATTATGTTAGCTCCTGAGAGGAATGTCGCTAATAGATTTAAGATGATGAATATTAAGTCTCCTAGTAGATACGCATGTAATGTCAATAAGAAGCTGCCTGCAGTATATAGCATGAGGAACTCGAAGCGCGTCGCGACTTTTCTCGCTCGTAAATTTTTTACAGTTTCTGGAAGCCATGCTACTAGTATAAGTAATATACCTATTAACCCGTAAGGATCAGATATCATGTCATCACCCAACTGCATCTAAGGCGTGTAAAATGCTTTATTTCATCACACTGACTCAAGTATGCAACCTTAAATGTAGATACTGTGGGAATACTCCCGATCCAGCGATCGAGCCGATAGATATCACATATACAATAAAAGATTTAAAAAGTTTCCTAGAGAATGATCCCGAAGCATCCATAGCTTTCTATGGAGGTGAACCTTTAGTTAGAATGGATCTAATGAAAAAAATAATGGATGAAATTGAAGCTAAAAGATACATCATACAGACAAATGGCTTACTGTTAAAAAACTTGGAAACAGAGTACTTGAAGAGATTTGACACTATTCTAGTATCCATAGATGGTCGGGAGGAGATAACGGACTACTACAGGGGTCTTGGAACATACCGGAGAGTAATAGAGAACATCAAGGATATTAGGGCCAGGGGATTTAGCGGGGATTTGATCGCTAGAATGGCTGTCTCAGAGAAAACGGATATTTTAGAGGATGTCAAGCATTTGTTAAGGATTGGAGATCCATGGTTTGATCATGTTCATTGGCAGTTAGATGTTATGTGGGATTCCCCACCATATCAACGCTACAGGAATTTTGATGAGTGGTTAGCGAAGTATAATGTAGGGATATCGAAACTAGTTAATTACTGGTTAGAATCGATGAAGAAAGAGGGAAAAGTCCTAGGTATTGTACCATTCTTAGGAATAATGAAAACATTATTATTTAACGAGAAAGTGGAGCTACGCTGCGGGTCGGGAATAAATGCGTTTACCATAACTACTTCTGGTAGATTAATAGCATGCCCCATAGCCCCAGAATTCGAATGGAATCATGTTGGAGATATATTTAGAAATAAGCCGGTTGATATCGCAAGAAAAGTAATGGTTGAGGAGCCTTGCACATCCTGTGAAATATATGATATCTGTGGTGGCAGATGCTTATTTGCAAATAAAACTAAACTGTGGGGTGAGGATGGGTTCAGGAAGGTGTGTGGAACAGTAAAACACTTAGTAAACGAGCTTAAGAAAGCAAAAAGCGAGATACAGGAATTAATTAGATTAGGCATTGTTAGAAAGGAAGATTTCAATTACCCAAAATACAACAACACAACAGAAATAATACCATGAAACCTAATCAAACTTGATGGAACCCGAAACAAGATCAATAATAACACGCTTAATCTTCAATCTCCAAACTTTCTCGGGGGCACCACCTTTCCCAGTCTCCTGATACCTAACCATCCCAATGATACCCATACGCTCCAAATTATCTAAATGATAATAAAGAAGCGACCTAGGCATACAGAAACCATACTTAGAAACAATCTCATCATATATCTCACTAGTAGACTTCTCCCCATCACCAATAACCCTGATAATAGCCCACCTTGGCCCCCCAGCTAAAGCCCCAAGGAAAGACATTATACCAGCCAGCTCAGGATGAGCTCGTCCCCAACGCATACGTCTAGGCAAAATAACTCACCAAAATAATGTTAGGATATAACTCAATATAAATTGTAATATTCCAAAGAGATTAGATGATTATATCAAAATCCTTGAAATCTCCTCGAGGAGTCTCCCACTCAACCTTCACATCCTCAACCACAGCGGCCGGAGGCCCCCTATGACACCAATTAATAAATTCCCGAACCTTATCCTCGGGTCCCTCGGCAACGGCTTCAACACGCCCATCAGGAAGATTACGAACATAGCCGCGTAAACCTAAGCGCCTAGCGATCATGTAAGCACTATACCTAAACCCGACACCTTGAACAATACCAGAAATCAGAATCCTAGCTCTAACAACACTGCTTGGCAAGATAGATCACCGAAAAGAGAAGGTGGTGGGGGCGCGGGGATTTGAACCCCGGACCTACCGGTATCTTCACGGAAAAAATTTTCTGGAGCCGGCCGCCCTAACCGTGCTAGGCTACGCCCCCTTACTAAACGT
>JAHQWF010000096.1 GCA_029856055.1 Candidatus Njordarchaeota archaeon
CATCTACACCAATAACCATGCATCCTTTAAATGCAAAAATTAAAGCCGAGGACAAATCTACATAACCCAGACCTATTACACATACAACATCCGTTCATTGCCTCTACCTTAATAGAATCTTTATTGAGCTTCTCGCACTTATTATTTTTTAAGTTCAGGAAGTGCTTCACAGCTTGTGATTCCGCCTAAGCAACCAATTAAGTTAATATAATTTGCCTCAATTAGTCTAATTAATGTATATGTAGCCAAATCAAGTACTTTTCCTATGGGGAAATACAAAAACGATGGAGGCGTGTAAGAATTTGTGAAGCTGAGACTTTTTACATTTATTTACGTTTAATATTAGAAAAAATTTAAAAATGAAATAGATCTCTAATATAATGAATTTCTCTGCATCTTTCTCCAATTGTTGTGGTGATAAAATGTCAGAAGAAATCCCCCTTTTCGAGAGAAAGGCAACTGGGTTAGTGCGTGAAATAGGACCATTTGGATTAATGACTATAACGATGAGTTATGCTATTGGAGGAGGTATAAACTTCCTATCAGTTAAAAACGGAGCCCTATATCCAGGTTCTCATGTGGGTTTAGCGTTCTTCCTAGCGGGTATACCTGTTATGCTAGTTGCTTTATGCTATGCACTGCTAGCTATAATGATGCCAAGAAGCGGAGGAAGCTACATCTTCATAAGCCGTTTAGTGTCTCCAATATGGGGATTCCTAGCTAGCTGGGTCTCATTTCTCGGCGGTTGGTTGTTAATCGGTATAATAGCTTATTATGATGTCTTCTTCTGGGGAACAATGCTATGGTGTATCGGTGCAGCGTTCCATAATGACGCTCTTACAGGGCTCGGAGTTTGGTTAATGGCTCCAGAAAACTCTTTATGGCTCGGAATAATCTTCCTGATTATAGCATTTATAGTTGCTTCTTTAAGAATAGGAATAGTAGTTAGAATTATTCAAGCATTATGGATCATTCCAGTTATTGGAAGTCTCATGATCATTACAACATACGGAATTAACTGGGGTCTAGCAGCAATAAATCCAGCCAAGTTTAAAGCTATCTGGGATAGCGTAATGGGATCAGGATCGTACGATGAAGTTATGAATACAGCGTTAGCACATGGTTTTGATCCAGCCACCTACACAGCGTTCAGCTGGGATGCGACGTGGTCCGTAGCAAGCTATGCCGCTATATGGGCTTATGGATCACCAGCAACACCTCCAACGGCTGTAGCTGGAGAGGTAGCTATACCTACCAAGACGCAGTTGATCGGAACCTTCTTAGGAACTGTATTCATCGCGCTATACTATGTAACTGTCTCAACCGCCATGTACGCTGCTTGTGATCCATTCATAAGAGCATACACATTCTGTTATCTGAATGGTTACTGGAGCGAATGGGTTATAACACCACAGGTGACTCCATCGCTACCGCTTTTCGCTGGAGTATTAACCGGAAATCTGGGTCTTGCAGCATTCTATGCTGCTTCAGCAGCAATTTGGCTATGGAATGACATACCACCATTCTTCCTGTATCTTACCAGATTTATCTTCGCCTGGGCTTTCGACAGAATGTTCCCAGCATTCCTGACTAAGGTTCACCCAACTTTAAGAAGCCCAATATATGCAAACGCTTTAGTATTCATCCTAAGTGTCATAGCATGCGTAATGTGTTGGAACTGGTTCATATACGGAATCTTCACATTGTTAGACAACGTGGCGTGCTTTGGCTGGATATTCCCAGACATGATCGTTGCTATTGCGGCTATAGTTGCTCCGATGGCTAGACCAGATATCTATAAAGAGACGCCACTAGCAGAGTGGAAAGTAGGCCCAATACCACTGATAATGCTGATCGCTATACCAGCTTTCTTCGGAATGTCATTATTCGTTTGGATGGTTGTAGCTACATTCTCTGTTGGACCTACCCCCGACCTACTCTTGACCGTTGGTTGGATGACGATCGGATTAATTATCTTCGCTGCTTACTGGTATAGGAATCAGAGAAAGGGAATACCTGTAGCAGAGATATTCAAGAGCTTGCCGCCTGCATAAGGCTTGTTAGCTCTAACTTTTTTTAATTTTTTTCTATTTTTTATCTCAATATGAATCCTTCTCTTACTGGATCATCTTCATCAAATACTATTTCACATTTCTGCGTAATAAACGCTCTCCCTGTGATTTCAGGGATTATAGCTTCGTAATTACCAACATTAGTAACATCAAGAATTCTAATCTTAAAGATGGTGTTTATTATACTTTCATGGATGTAAACATCTCCCTTTCTCATAATACCCTTTGAATACAGTACTGCTACTCTAGCTGCACTTCCTGTGCCGCAAGGACTTCTATCAAATTGCCCTTTTCCCCAAATAACTATGTTTTTTCCATGAGCTATATCTGTTTCTGGTTCATCTGTAATCATTGCTAAAGTGACTTTTTGAGCTATTTTAGGATTAGTTGGATGCTTAATTTTGATTTTTCTATTTATTTTTTCAATTAGTTCTAGTCCTGTTTGAATAAGTTGGCTTAAGTATTCTCTTCTAGCTCTAATTCCGAGGTCTTTTGCTTCAGCTATTACGTAGAAGTTTCCGCCAAAAGCAACATCAACATTTATTTCTTTGTTTTTGTAATCCAAGGTATAAGAATTCACGTAAAAGCTTGGCACGTCAACTACGCTAACTTCTCTAACCTTATTGCCCATTACCCTACATCTAGCTTTTACGATCCCAGCCGGAGTTTCAAACGTGATTACTGTTTCTGGTCCTCTTGCCTTTATTAATCCTAAATTTATTACTGTTGTAGCTACTCCTATTGTAGCGTGCCCACACATGTCTAGATAACCGGCAGTATCAATAAAGAATACTCCAAAATCTGCTTTATTTGAAGGTAGGAGAACCGCACCGAATTGGTCGCTATGTCCTCTAGGCTCATATAAAATAACTCTTCTGACCCAATCTAAATTCTTCTTAAAGTAATCTCTTTTCTCTAATACAGTTTTCCCGGGTAAATCTTCGAACCCAGAAATAATGATCCTTGTTGGTTCTCCCTCCGTATGTGTGTCTATTACTTTTATGTTTAGGTTCCCCATTATAACACCTAAAAAATGGGAAATTAGAATAACTAAAATAAATAGATTTTACCTTACTACTTCTTCTACTGTACGCCACCACTGTTTTTTTGTACCTATTTTCGCTCTCTTATGCCATTTTTTGGTTTTTGGTTCCTTCTCTATATATTCTAGAAGTAGATCAATCTTCTTTACTACGTCCTCGTAGTCATCTTTGTTAAGGAGATTTTCATTTAGATATTTTTTCGCCAAAATTTTAACTTTATTCAGATTTTGTGTCGCATCGTGCCAGAATCCCCAGTCATCTGCAAGGACTTTTGCTATTCTCTTTGCATTGATTACCTCTTTCTCATCTGTTTCTCCTATCTCATGGGCCCTAATTAGAACTATTAAATCTTTTATATCTTTTTCATTTATATCGTGAATCTGAGTTTTCTCTAGAACTAGATCAGCAAGAGGGATTGTGGGACTATCTAGCTCTAATCTCCCTTTTCCCGGTTTGTCTCCGAAGAAAATTTCATGGCTGAATTCTAATGCGTTGAAGAATACATCAGAGTGATAAAATCCTTCTGGATGATAGAAAATTAGTCTCTTATACCCAAAATAAGTGTTTATGTAGCGATCCGGTATGAATTTTAAGTCTTTTTCAAAGAATTTCTCTATTTTAGATGACTGTTTTCTATAACCTACGAAATCTAAATCACTAAAGCTTCCTTTTCCAGTACCTAATCTCCCTAATCTCCTGTGTAAATCTTCAAATTCCTTACTATGGATCCTAATTGCAACCGCACCTATGAGTCTGAGTATTATACCTTTCTTCTCAGCCTCATTAACGATTCTGTAAGCATCATTAATAAATACTTCATCTGGAATTTCCTTATGTTTTCCCGGAATCATGGGTTGACTCAACTTAATCGCCATTTATTCTTTTCTATTCATATTACTTAATGAAATAATTGTTTTTGATAAAAGATAAATGCACTGTACTTAAAACAGAAGTAAATCTTATATTTATATTTTTCTTTAATAAGTATGCTAAAACAACAAACAAAAAATAGAAATTTATCGATATATTGATCCAAAAATATTTCGAGGCCTTTAAATTGCCGAGAGTTGTGTATTCTGGAGATGTACATGGAAATTTACTCGTATGGTTAAAGTTTTTGAAAGCTGCTACGGACTATAAAGCGGATATTATTTTTATGAATGGTGACTTAACGGGAAAGAAGATCGTACCTATAGCTAAAATGCCAGATGGGACATGGAAAACACCTAACATTTTTGGTAAAGTTTGGGTATTAAAAACTGAAGAAGAAGTTAAAGATATGGAAAAGAGGATTTGTCATGCTGGCATGTATCCCTTTGTAGCTCCCTACGAAGAGATTATGGAGTATGCTAAAGATAGAGGTAAATGGGATGCGTTATTTGAAGAGATAATGCAAAAAGAAATGGAGCGCTGGTTAAATATAGCTGTAGAGAAAGTTCCAAAAAATGTAATGATGCTTGTTGCTCCAGGTAATGACGATCCATTTGTCGTAGATCCAATAATAAAGAATTTTGAAGAGCAATATGAAGGCAGAATCGTATACCCCAACGATAAGGTTGTATGGCTTGATGATAAGCACCCAATGGTTACTTGTGAGTGGGTCAATCCTACTCCATGGGATTCTCCAAGAGAAGAGCCAGAGGACAAATTGGAGAAGAGATTAATCAATAAGATAAAAATGGTTGATCAGGATTTGATTAAGGATCTCGTCGTTGCTTTTCACGCTCCTCCATATGACACTGGTATAGATCTAGCTCCAAAGCTTGATAAAAACATGAAACCTGTTCTAGTTGGCGGTCACCCTGTCATGATCCCTGTTGGAAGTAAGGCTGTTAGGAAGATTATTGAGAAATATCAACCATTACTTGGTTTGCACTCGCATATACATGAGTCACCCGGTGAAGTGAATATAGGTAGGACCGTATGTATAAATCCTGGATCTGAATATGATCGCGGAATTCTTAGAATGTATGTATTTGATCTCGGTCCTGAGGGAATCGAGAAGTATTGGAGAATTACTGGTTAGAATTTCTTTTTTTATTTTTATTTTATAAAATTTCTACACTGTTTTTTATGAGTTGATAAATTTGGAGTTGCCTCATGAAATTATTGAGGAGTTTGAAAATCTGCCGGAGACTCATAAAATATATTATGATGATGCCTACATCAAGGAATTCGATTCAAAAGTTATTGGGATTAAAAATCTTGAGGATTATGCATATGTAGTTCTTGAATCCACAGCTTTTTATCCTGAGGGTGGTGGTCAAGAGGGGGATCAAGGAACATTGAAGAAATCTGATGTAGTTTTCAATGTTCTAGATACTCAAGCAATAGATGAGAGAGTTGTAGTTCATATTTGTGAAAGGAGAAGCGTTGAATTAAAAATAGGCGATATGGTTCATGGAGTAATAAATTGGGATCTCAGATATAATAGAATGCGTCATCATACCGGCTCTCATTTAGTTTTTTCATCGACAAGAGAAATATTGGGAGTAAAGAGATTGATTTATAAAGGCGTTTACGTAGGTGATAGGTGGGGTAGGATCGATATAAATTATGATTCACCGATAAGTGATGAGCAAATACTTAGTATCGAGAAGTTAGCAAACGAGATAATTATGGAGAATAGACCCGTTCATATAAAGTTCATGGATAGGTATGAAGCTGAAAGAATATATGGTGACAAATTAGGAATGACTGAAGTTACTCCTACAGGAAAAGTAAGAGTCGTTGAGATAGAGGATTTTGATTACGCTTTATGCGGTGGAACACATGTTAAATCAACTGCTGAGGTGGGTTTGATTAGAATTTTAGAGCACTATAAATTAGCTAAAGGAGTGCATAGAATAAGGTTTGCTGTAGGTATGAGCGCTTATGAAAATTACCATAATTTATTATTAAAACTATTCCGTATATCTAGAGCCCTCAATACTTCGTTAGAAGAGGTTGATATGAAGATAAAGAGCCTGATAAGAAAGAATAAAGATCTAGAAAAACAAATTAATAGACTAAGGAAGCGATTCGCAAAATATGAAGCAAGAGAATTGATTGAGAAAGCCGATAAGGTAGGTGATTTATTAGTCATAGTTAGTGAGTTGAGCGAAACAGATATGAATCACATGCAGCTGCTCTTAAAACATATTGTTTCCAGTCATCAAGAAGCAGTCGTGATCTTTGCAACAAAAAATGAAAGAGTCTTTATAATTGGTGGAGTAGGTGAAAAAGCTATTGAGGATGGTGTTAGAATCAATGAATTGGTTGAGGATCTAAAAGCAATGCTAGATGGAAAAGGAGGAGGCTCGCCAAGAAGAATACAGATTGTTGGTGCTAGAAGAGATAGATTAAAGGATGCGCTAGATCTAGCCAAAAATAAGATTCTTAATATGATTAAGTCTTGAAAGGCAAATCTTTCACATTGAATTTCACCACATATTTTTTTCTAAATAATCCTGGTTTCTTAAGCACTATTATTCCTTTGTAAAAGCTATTGAATAGCTTGAACTTATACTTATCGAGATCAAAATCATTGTTTTTGAGATAAAATGCTAATGAATAAAGCAGTTTCTGGACAACGTCTCTCAGATATGTTCTCTTGATACTATATTTCTCTCTATGATCCTTGAAATACTTATCGATAGTTTCAGCCACTTTCTTACCCATATACCATGACATTATTAGGAAAAATGCTCCAATACATGCCAGAGCAAAACCAGAAATGAGCAGAAATAGAGGGTTTATTGGCACACCGGGAAACATGCTGTATATAGCGAATATCGCTCCCATCAGAGTTAATGGTAAGCTAAAAGACCTTAATGCACCCTGAGCAAACACATATTTTTTTATTTCTGGAAGCCTTTTCAATGTATAAGCCATCTTATACAATGTTTTATATATTGTCTTCCATTCATTAGCAAATTCTTTCCCAATAGCGCCCTTTCTAATCGGTTGATCAAAGGGATCTGGATCATCGAAGAAATATGCGAGGTAACCATCAATTAAAGATATCAGGCCAGATAAAAGCTTGATGCTAGGATTTTTGCCTAAGTCATAATAAAGTTTCTTCTTCTCTGACTTACTCACGAACCTCCACTCCAAGTTACAGCAAAAATATTTATTTTACAGCGTTTTCTTATTTCACAAGAGTTATCTAGCTTTGATTGATTTAGTGCTAATTTCGTAGGGTATAAGTTAGATTATTATATTTTGGTGTTTAAAATTTTATTCTTCTTATTTTTTTCTAAAATTTTTTTCATATAAGTTAAAGATCATAATGTTTTTTAATCTTATAAGGAACATAT
>JAHQWF010000087.1 GCA_029856055.1 Candidatus Njordarchaeota archaeon
TCATCTTCATCAATATACTTTCTTTCCTCAATAACCTTTAAAGCTCCATCTAAATCTCTCATATTCAAATACGCCCATACTACAAAAAATAAACTATCAACACTGAACATTAAATATGAGTTCTTCTTTAATACTCTTGACAACTCAGAAATAACTTTTTCTAAGTCATAGCAATATTCTATCCCCATGGCTAATATAAAATCAAAGTAGTTATCAGGAAAATCTATGTTGTGTATATCTCCTCTTTTTGTTATTATTCGATCCTCTAATTTATGCTTCTTTATCTTCTCCCTAGCGACTCTTAGCATTTCATCTGAAATATCTATAATAACTACCTTAAGTCCCTTTAGAGCGATAGGTATCGCTAGTCGCCCAGTACCCCCAGCAGCATCCAAAACAATTCCTCTCTTTGGTAGATACTTTTCAATATAGTACCACTCTACGTGTTGAGTGATGTAATTAAACAGTTCATCATACGATAATGTCTCGTTTAGATCTATTTTATCATATTCGTCAGCAATTTTATTAAAATAAGAAATAACATTCTCAATGTGTTTATTTGGATTTACAGTCATTTAAACACCATAGGTTAACTCTAGATATGTAATATCTTATGGCTTATTTAAGCCTTTTCGAGCCACCACACACAAGCAACCTAACCGTAAAACATCTAAACAACATAATAAAACAATTAACATGATATTAAGAAACCTTGAAAAACTCAACCCAAGCAAAGCTCTCAAAAAGTAGGCCTCCACCAGATTGTTAGAACAATTATAGAAAAGGCAAACGCTAACAAAAAATTAAGAAGCATGATAGAGGAGAACAGATTAGATAAGACTAGGATAAATGAGAGCGGGGATAAAGTGTATGAATTTTTTGAAAAAGGTATGTATCAAGAGATAGAGGATCACCTTAGGCGCGGTGTTAAGACAATAATATGGCTTCTTAGAGCAATAGAAAATATATTGATACCGAGACTAGAGGAGGATCCCCCATCCATATGATCCATCATTTCTCTAGCTTATCTCTAACAAATTTTTCGATTTCCTTAACAAATATTTCGGCTTCACTAACGGCTTCCCTCACTTCATTTTCTGAAAAATAAGCTAATACGTTGTAATCAGCCGTTTCTCGCATCTCTTTTAATCTCCATAGAACAATACCTAATTCTTTATCGAAGATCCCTTGCTTTATGTATCTTAAACCGAACAAATGCAGGACCACGTCGTGTGTTCTTGGATCTTCACCGATTAGTAATAAAGCTCCTTTCCTAACCGCTGGGAAATACTGTGTAATACTTGCTTGAGCATTAGCATGAAGCGGAGCAATAAAAATTAATAGAGCTATAAATAATAAGCCTAGATACCTCATTAATTAATCCTCTACAAAAACTTTTCATGAACATTTTAAAATGATTAACAAGAATACTAAAAATAGCTATTAATCTGCTAGAGTTATACTTTCTCCTCATCTTTTGGAGGTCCAATTATTTCTAAAGCTGATCTGATTTCTCTCTTAATGATCGGTCCGGGCCCCGCCTCCACCCTTATCATTATATCATCTTTCCCCCAATAGGATAATGGATTTAAACTTCCAAGATACAGAATCCTATCTCCATCTATCACAACCGCCTTTACGTGAGTTGCCCTTACATATATTTCAATACCAAGATTTTGCAGATTCTTTAATGTTTTTTCTGATTCTTTACGAGCTTTTTCATCAACAATAAGCTTAATATTTACTCCTCTTTTTACTGCTTCTCTTATTGATGATTCCAATTGCTTATATACAGCAGCTTGTTGCTCCCACCCACTTACAAATGGGCTATAAATAATGATCTCTTTCTTAGCTTCATTGATGTCATTGACTAAAGAAGCAAAAAAATCTAAAGGTTTTAATATTTTAACGGGATTAAAGGAAATAGGCATTTATGCACCTCCTTTAGCGTTAAATAAATACTATCTGCCGTTTTTATGAATTTTAGTATATACATTATGTACCACTCTTCTTGGAAAATCTTATCAAATAGCCTTTTATCTATATAGAATCCTATTTTCGATTAAATGTGCATAAATTTTGTTAGGCGTTTTCACTAAGACGCCATTCTTATATCGTTTCTTTAGTGTTGAAAGAGTCACTATAACCTCTAAACCAAGCTCTCTAGCTAGTATTCGAGCTCTTTTATCGTCTAGAACAACCATGTTACTTTTCGTTAGGGCTAGGAATATAGCTGATGACTCATCAATATCTAATCTTCCTCACCGATTAATAATAAAGCTGCTTTCGCAGTATGAAATACTGCGTAATAAGCCCTACTTATCGCGTCTTAGTAGAAAACCTCTTCTAATAATCTCTTAGCTGCAGTAACCTTATTTTTGCTTTTCTCTAATCTTAATGCTATCTCGTCCCTTATTCCTTTATCCATATCGTGACTCCCTCTTGCTTAATTGTTTTGATAAAGAGTGCTTTTTTCTGCCTCGAAATCTATCTTAGATATGTAAATAATTGTTGTGGGATCGAGAACTCCAGGTAGATTTCGTCCGCAACTCTCTCAGCAAACTTCTTTACCTCCCTTAATTCATTTTCATATATAACCGCTATATCTAGATCGCTATCGGGTCTATAATCTCCACGGGCAACTGGGCCGTAAATAATAACCTGCTTTATGCTGTCCGGTCCTTTGCTGAATTTGCTTTTCAGGAATTTTAATACTTCTTCTAGATGAATAATGAGCATGGATGCCTCGCCTACTATGTGTCTAGCAAGGAAATTTATGGTAGTTTTTTAGGCAGGCTCGGGTCACCCCATTGGGACTACCGATGATGGAGAGAGGCTAAATCTCCCGAGCCGAGTCTAAGAATCCGATAGAGATCTCCCAATTTCAACCAAAAAAGCGGTATCATAAGCATTTTTATTGGGGGAGATTGATTTTTGGGAATCCTATTTTTCTTGCTATTTCGTTTAGGGCTTTTAATTGAATGAAGATAATTCCATTTCTTACTATTTCGGCGAGTGCGAGTGAATCTGCGTCAAGGGCTATTATGATGCGTATTTTTCTTTCTTTGATTTTTTCAGCTCTTTTCAGGAATCTTACTACTTCGTTTTTGCTGATTTTTCCTGTTTTTATTTCCCCTACTAAGGTAGAGCAATCGGTTTGATGAGCTATTAAATCGATTTCTCCGCCTCCACTAACGCTATCGATTGGTCCTAGTGAGAGTTTCTTTGTTGTTCCGAGAAAGAATTGTTCTCCCTCTAATGTAATTTTTCTATTTATGTGCTTGAAAAGTTCTCTAACATAGTACTCTATAGCTATCCCTAATGATTGCCTAAGGATATCAATCCTTTTAATTCCGCTTGGTGGTAACTCCCTAGCTAATAACCATTCCTTTAACAGTGGATAATTTATTTCTAGTTTTTGACTCACTATCCCTTTCTTCCTTAGGTCAGAAAGAATGTTCAGTAATGTGTGATATCTTATACCAGTTTCCTTACTTATTTCTTTAGGGGATTTTATTCCTTCGGCTATTGCTCTAAGAATTTTTGCTAAAGTTGCTTTGCTCCACTTAGTGGTTTCTGCGAGAAATGAGAAATAGGCTTCGAAGAAATCATCGAAAAAACCAGCGTTTAAAGCTTTCTCGACAGCATCAATAACATCCGCTGAAGTAACATTATCCTTAGCACTAACGTAACCTACTATTTCCTCAATAAGTTTAGGAACTCCGCCGCTTAGCTTAGCAATAGTATTTAGAGCTTCATAACTGTAATCGATATTTATTGCTTGGAGAAGTTGCCTGGCCATTTCTATGGATGCTTTCTCTGTTAGAGGCTTAATCTCAACTTTTTGGAGGAGTTGAAGGAAAGCTTTATCAGCTTTACCATATTCTTCAAAAAGGAAACCAGCGCTAGTGAGAATAATAAGAAAGATATTTTCTCTTAGTCTTTGGATATTATCGCGAAGAACCCATAGTAAGCGCTCCTTAGCAAAATCTCCCCCTCGTAACTTTAGCGTTGAAATATTTTCTATAAACAAATGAAACTCATCTAAAGCAACGATTAAATATTCAATTTTATCCGCACAATTATTCAAGAGCTCAAAGCTATACTTCACCATCCTAAGATCATCATTTAAGGGCCTTTCATATAAACCAGCATAGCTTTCTAGCACGTCGCGACAGCTTTCACTTATTTTTAAAGTCTTCAAATTCGAGTAAATAGCCCGAAAAAAATCTCCCCCAGTAACTATACCACTGCAATCTATCCTAAATCCTACCCGTCCCCTAAGGAAATGATTTACGAGGCTGGTCTTACCAACACGTCTGATACCGTAAATCAGCACATAATAATTTGCTCCCCTTAATCTTGCATGAAACAATCTATCCAAAAGCTTTAACTCTGCATCTCTATTCACGAATATCATGGTCATCTAATATCACCTATTTAGTTTATAAACTAAATGGTTTATAAAATTAATGAATGACTTATAATAACTATGTTGAATGTTGATTACAGAATTTTTTAATTGCAGGTGTTATTCCTTGTTTAGATTGAAGTTATATGGATTCTAGAACAAATTAATTTACCAACCTGGCTTAGAAACAGGATTTTTACTGATTATAGCAACATTTTTTATGCCTAATCCGGCCTTGAGTCTATGGATACTGCTCTTCATAATACCTAACTATTTCCTCTGGAAGTACATGCTGAAAAGAAATAAGGTAGCCATTATGATACAGGTAGCTACGTTGTTATCTTTAGTAATTATGGGATTCTTGATAACTTGGAACCTAGCTCTATACAGTGCTCTAATCGATGTTTTCGTGGACTTGACTATGTTTTGGTTTTTATTATCACTCATCGGGATATATGTAGGAGCATTTTTAGGTATAATCTACCTTTACTTAATACCACATTACTCAGCATCTCTCGTTGCAGGACCAGTAACAATTGCGATGGCACTACTATACCTATCAATCCTTCTAATATATTGGTCTACTCCTAAAACTCTCGAAAAGAGTGAATCACGTAAGAATTATGAGTTATTCTTTCCAATAAAACATAAAATATTTTAAGAAGAGAAAGACAACAAATGTGTCTGACTAGATATGCTCGGAAAATTGTCTAGAAAGTAAGATTAATCTGAAAGATTAAAGTAGTAAATTATTGAAGAAGTGATAGATATTTTTGTTTAAAGCCCCTACGCCTTCTTGATTTGGCTGACGATCCCTACAGCTACCAGCTGGGCCATGTCTCTAATGGCGAATCTTCCTAGCGGCTGGAATTGCTGGAATGGTTCAACTACGCTTGGTCTGATTGGCTCTAGTTCAACATCCGCGTTGTCTCCTTTCGCGATATACTCCGGATTCTCCTCCAAAGTCTCTCCCTTAGGACCATACTTCCTTAGGATGTTCTTGAATGTAGTAGCTACCTGCAATGTGTGCACGTGCATGACTGGGGTATAGCCTGGATAGATGCGGGTTGGATGCCAGATTACGATGACTCTCGCGACAAAAGTACCGCGGCCTCCTCCTATGACGGATGGCGGATTATCAACGGGGCCGATGACATCACCGCGTTTTACTTCCTCTGCTGCTATTCCTTTTACGTTTATTCCTATGTTGTCTCCTGGGACTGCTTCCTCCAGCGGTGTGTGGTGCATCTCAATGCTCTGTGCTATTGTCTTCTTTCCTAGTGGCTCGATGATGATTTCTTGTCCTTTCTTTAGTACTCCGGTTTCTACTCTGCCGGTTATTACTGTTCCTACACCTTTGATCTTGTATACTTTCTGGACAGGTATTCTTAATGGTTTATCGATCATTGGTTTGGGCGGCTCTAAGTTGTCGAGTGCCTCGTATAGTGTTGGTCCTTTATACCATGGCGTGTTTGGTGATTCCTCCTTTAGGTTATCTCCGTACATTCCGCTTGTTGGTATGAATGGTATTTTCTCTACCTTATAGCCGATGCTTGCTAAGAATCTAGCTAGCTCATCTCTTATTTCTTTGTAAACGTCTTCGGAATAATTAACAGCATCCATCTTATTGATACAAACGATTAATTGATCAATTCCCAGTGTTTTCGCCAATATAGCGTGCTCTCTGGTTTGGCCTCCTAGTGCGTATCCAGCTTCAAACTCGTTTCTTTTAGCTGAAACTACTAGAATAGCTGCATCTGCTTGGCTTGTACCGGTGATCATGTTCTTTATGAAGTCCCTGTGTCCGGGTGCGTCGATAATTGTGAACATGTACTTAGGTGTCTCGAATTTGAAGTATCCCAGATCTATTGTTAGACCTCTCTTTCTCTCCTCAGCCAATTTATCTAGTACCCAAGCATATTTCCATGATTCTCTACCCATTGCTTTTGCTTCTTCCTCATATTTCTTTAGAACTCTCTCGTCTACAGCACCCACTAAATAAAGGAAGTGCCCTATCATAGTGCTTTTTCCATGGTCTACGTGCCCGATAATTACTAGATTTATATGGGGCTTTTTCCTTGCCATTTTCAATCTCCCCTTTAATTAGGTCAGATATTGATTTGTATTCTATATTCTCGTTTCAGATATTTAAATTTATCAATAATTTATAGTTAGTTATTGCTTCTAACATGTGTTTATTGCTCTAATTGTTAATGGAATGTTTAATGTTAGAGATTTATATTCTTCATGCTCCGTTTTATTCAAAATGGTGTATTCGATGCAGCAGGAAAAGAAAAAAGTGAGATCACCGATCACTGTTGTCATGGGACATGTCGATACTGGTAAAACTACTCTTCTTGATAAGATACGTGGTACAGCGGTTCAGGCAAGAGAAGCTGGCGGGATGACTCAACATATTGGAGCTAGCTTTATACCAATTAATACTATTTTCGAGATAATTAGGCCTTTAGCTGATCACGGTATTATTAAGATTGATCCAAATAAATTCTATATCCCCGGGCTTCTTTTCATTGATACTCCTGGTCATGAAGCTTTCACGAATCTAAGAGCTAGGGGGTCATCAATAGCAGATATAGCTATCTTGGTAATAGATGTTAAAACTGGTTTTCAGCCACAGACGTACGAGAGCATAGAATTATTGAAGGCTAGCAAGACTCCATTCATAGTAGCGGCTAACAAGATTGATAGATTGCCTGGATGGAAGAGTTATCCGAATACACCTTTTTTAATATCTTATAACAAGCAATCATCAACTGCGAGAAGAAACCTTGATCTAGCCCTAGATGAGTTAATAGGGAGATTTTATGACCTTGGTTTCTATGCTGATAGGTACGATAGGGTATCTGATTTTCGGAAGACAGTCGCAATAGTGCCTACAAGCGCTGTAACCGGGGAGAGCATCGCTGATTTATTTCTAGTTTTAGTAGGTTTAGCTCAGCGATACATGGGTGATAGATTAAAGCTTGATCTTGGTGAGGCGAAAGGTAGTGTCTTAGAGGTTAGGAGAACTATTGGCGCTGGGACAACAATCGATGTTATTTTATACGATGGAGTATTACGAGGGGGAGATTACATCGTTCTAGGTGGGAGAGGAAAAATAATAGTTACTAAAGTTAGGGGACTACTGATTCCTCGTCCTCTAGATGAGATAAGGGATCCTAGAGATAAGTTCGAGTCTGTCAGCGAGATAATAGCGGCTGCTGGAGTTAGAATAGTTGCTCCAGGATTAGATGATGCTCTGGCAGGATCGCCTTTATATGCTATACCATCTAATTTGCCTGAGGATAAATTACAGCAAGAGCTCGAAGAAAAGAAGAGACTTGTGTTAGAAGACATCGGTAAATTAATATTCAGAACTGATAAAACTGGTGTGATATTGAAAGCGGATACATTAGGATCGCTTGAAGCTATCTTACGAAAACTTAAAGAAAATGGCGTACCAGTTGCTATCGCTGATGTCGGGGATGTCGATAAGGAGGATGCTATACATGCTTCTGTCGTCAAGGAGCGTGATCCAAAGTGGGCTGTAATTTTGACATTTAATGTGGACATTCTTCCTGAAGCTCGCGAGATTATAGAGAAGGAGGGTATAGAAGTTATTTCTGACAATGTTATCTACAAGATATTTGAGAAGATTGAGGATTACTTATATGAATATGAGGAGAGAATTAAAAGAGAGATGCTTGAAAATTTAGTTTATCCCGGTAAAATAATGATTTTGCCAGGGTATGTTTTTCGTAGAAGTAAGCCAGCAATAGTTGGTGTTAGAGTGCTAGGCGGTAAAATAAAACCGGGTTACACACTAATACGTGGAGATGGTAAAGAGGTTGGAACTATTGAACAGATACAGAGTGAGGGCGAGACAGTGTCCGAGGCTTCGTACGGAATGGAAGTAGCTATATCTATAGATAAGGCTGTTGTGGGAAGAAATATAAAGGAAGGAGACATCTTATACGTGAATTTGCTGGAAAATGATGCTAGACTAATCAATCGAAAATTACTTAATTATATCACTCCCGATGCTAAAGAGGCTTTTCTTGAATTTCTAAAAATAAAGAGGAAGATTAAGGGATTTGCATGGGGGATGTAGAGAAGTTAGAGCGGCGAATGTATCAGGAATTAATAATAGGCCAGATACTGAAGAGTAAACATGAAGGCAAGAACTTAATAATTGAATTAGATGCGGGGATGGGTAAAAGGATAATATCGTTTATGCTTACTCATTCATTAAAACCGAGCGAAAGAATATTAATTATAACTCCTTCACAAACCTCGTTAAGAGATACCGTGAGTACTTTCAAAGCATTGGGTATACCCTCAAAAGACCTAGGTTATATTACTTCTGGAGTGCCTAAGAAACTTAAAGAAAAATTCTTGAGAGAAAAAAGAGTTGTTGTAGCTACGCCTATATCGCTTGCTAATATTTTGCGTCTTAATCCCAACGCGCTCAAGACTTTTTCAGTGATAATTATTAATGAAATAGATAAAGTTGTTAGACGTGTTGCAGAGACCGCGGCTGTACCACATGGGGAGGAATTAGCAACAGCTAAGGAGTTATCCAAGATTAGAGGAGAACCCAAGAGACGCGTTCGTCTAGTGTATCCTTGGACTGAACTAAAAAAGCACTTTCCGAAGGAAGCTTGTCTTGTAGGGATGAGCGGAACATTGCGCGATAAACATATATTGAGAATGGAGAACGGTGAGATATCATTTGTCCCAGAACTAGATACACTCATAGACGCTTTATTTCCTAAGGATAAAACGTTAAACATAATAACAATGGATTCATTAATACATCGTACGGATGCTGGAAGATACTTAATTAGAAACATTACGATTGTAAGAAGCATCAGTGTTAATGATCCTAAGATTCAAGCATTGGATTCCGTGATAACTAATGAGATAAAAGAGGCTGGTAGAAAACTAATGGAGCGTTACCGTGAAATGTTTACTGAAAAAAATATTGAGAAACTCGAAAAAGGCTTAGCTCTTATTCCAGATGATGATTTTCTCAAAATAAAATATCTAAGATTAGCGTTAGTTAGACGGTTCTTATTCGCAAGTATACCAGATCACTACTCAAAGTTCCTGCGTAGGAAGTCAATAAAAAGCTTAATCGAAAAAACACTTAATGAGAGAATAGATAATGTAGTACCTGAGAAGTCTTCAAAAATATCCAAAATCATAGAGATTACAGCTAAATGGTTATCATCTGGAAGGAAAATAACGGTTCTATGTTCCTTCATTAGAGTAGCTATGAAACTATATGGTGAACTCAACTCAATGGGGTTTAAAACCTACATGATAACTGGACAGACTTTGAATAAAGGAGAGATACTAGAGAAATTTAAGGGTACTGATTCTCCAGCAGTACTTATCATGACTCCCGTTGGTGAGAGAGATATTGATTTGTCCCAAATCGATTTAATTCTTGTTCATGACATAATAAGTACTGTTAAGACAATGTATCAGAGAATCAAGAGAGGGAGAAGATGTTTCGTCGGTATTCTTTATTATAAGAATACTTTTGAGGAAAAGAAAGTAAAGATCCTTTTGGAGAGAATGAAGAAACTGTATCCTTGGAGTCTAAAGATAGAAGTATGAATCGATCTATATTAACTCGTTCATCTCAAGAAAATCTCTCATGTCAGTGAAGCATTCTACGGCCATAGCCATTCCAGTTGATGATAATCCAACTATGGGGCCTATCACAATGAATTGATATTTGCCGGTTCTTTTTGGATCCTTAAATGTCTTGTATAGATCAAATAAGTCAGCGCCTAACGCACTTTTAACGTTATCTACATCTGCCCCAATAGATAATCCATGCATAAAGATATAGTTATGAATCTGTCTGTAGATCTCTTTGTTGAAGTCAACTGTTGATTGCGTAATAAACATCCAACCTATCCCATACTTACGTGTCTCCTTGACCCTATCCTTTATAAGGGATAATAACTCCCTTCTCTCAACACTTTCTTCTCTACTCGCCCTAAAGTAAGATGGAACGTAATTATGAGCTTCCTCTATGACTATGAGTCCATTCGTTAATCCTCCTTCGCGATACTTTTTGCTCGCTCTTGATATCACTTTATCTATTACCTCCTTCATTATTATAGCTCTTACCTCTTCTCTAGGCATCTGTATGAAAGATTCAATTGATTTAGGGAAATTGGATAAATCTAGAATTATAACATCTCCCTTCTCGTACATCTCAACAACTTTACTTATACTTACTCTTTCTGACAAATCAAAGAGCTTCATAGCTATATCCCATTTCTCCTTGGCTATCTTTGGCTCCATTCGATCTCTTATGGTTTCCCATCTACTATATTTCTTCCTTATCCAGCTATTTATGAACTGATGAACATCTGTGAATGATATCCTCGATGGAGATCTTGACGAGAGAGCTAGCATTAAATCAGAAATAAGCATGCTTTTCTTATTATACTGGAGGACGCCGAAATCCTCAAAGAAACCCACTTTATCTAGTAATTTAATTAATGATCTAGTGCTTTCTAGAGCAATCTCATCCAGTGAGTAAACATGGAGCCTTCCATTTTTTAGCTTTCTAATTATTGAGTGAAAATCTAATCCAACCCGCTCTTTAAAAGCGTTTCTGGAAAATTCTCCTTGAGTATCAAATATCAATATTCCCATAGCTTCATGCCTAGCTAATCCAACCACCAACATTGCAGCTAGAACAGATTTACCCGAACCAGATTTCCCAAAAATGCCGTAAGAAAACCCCTCACCCCACCCCTCAGGCGGCGGGCCATAATGTTTCAAAACAAAGGGTACAGATAAGACCCCACCATAAATTGTTCCTAGGTAAAACTTACTTTCGAGTGGAATTAATTCGATCAAATCTTGTGTAGCCTCATATACTATAGAATCTGTCGATGGTGGTGTATTCAGCGTTGATTCTTTTAAAGTCACTTCACCATCAATCACTACTTCCTCGTAAACTGAAACAAGGGATAAAAAAGCTATCTTAGTATCTCTCCCACTTATATGTGGTAAAGGACCATATGTTTGGATCATTGTCTTAACTCCAGGATCCTCAATGAGCTTATTAATCGATTCAATGCTTTTGACCTGAGCAATAACTATTTTTCTCTTATCACCCTCCACGTGCCTAAATACCACTAGTTTACCTAGTAATGGTTCAGATATGCTTTCAGCATGAATATCCATTGTGAATTCCGTTATAGTGGACGGTGAACTAATTGTTCCAATCGGTTTCAGTCCACTTAGTATTGAGTCTATTATGTTTAATTTTATTTCCAAATAAATCACCACTACTGGGTTCTATATCTTGTAGCCGTGAAAAGAATATTAATCCATTTTTTGGCGAACTTTTGTTGCATGACATTTTTTGTTGAGACGAATAATAGCGCAGCTATCTTAGTTAATTGAGAACACATTAAATCAGCTAGGTATTGAAGCTCAAGCTCTTCAACCAGCGGATTATTGATTTGGGAGTATATTAAATCAAGAATTTTCTGAGCTTTTTCATCATTCACGCGACCAGGTATCTCAACTTTATAGGATCTCGTCCATCCCTTAGGCTTAAAATATATAATATCTAGTCCCTTACTATTAAAGAAATCTTTAACAAATTCAGCATCCATCGGGGTTATATCTGTATTATACATCTTAGTTGCTAGCAGAAAATCCCTCCCAATCCAACTGATCTTAACCCATTCCTTTGGCTCTAAAACTAGCGATAGCATAGCAGCATCAGTTGAATTTAAATTCATATCATTTAAATATCTCCTAATCAATACTTTTCCTGTTTGCTTTTTGGGCGATGCAATAGCCTGCCAGTTTTTAAGCAGCTTAGAAATGATCTTTCTGCGACTTATTCTCTTGAGAACTTGTAATAGCTCTCTGGATTCCCATATAGGGTCATCATCATGCAGTTTCCTAGCTGTTATCAATTCACTTACATTTGTCAAGTTAGCTATATAAGACCCATCAAGTATCACAAAATCATATTGATCTATGCTCTCAGCGGCTAATTTGAATTCCATTAGTACCATTAGACCTCTCGCAACTTTTTCACTCAGTATAGATGGAGGCGTTATCAATGTATGCATCTCATGCCTAAGCCCGTCCTCTCGGAAAGAATAAGATACGGCACCTACAAAAATAATGTCATACATTGTTGTGCTTATTACTTTATACGTCCCGTCAACAGCAGATACATTATACAAATCTATGTAGTATTTTTGATCATATTTCCTTAATACTCTCTGCTTATTCAGCAACCTTCGGATTCTCTCTCTGTACGCAATTATATTCGCTGAAATTTTAGTTGCGTTCTCAGCCGATAATTTAACATGTTTTATGACTTCTTTTGTGATGTTTGATGGTAACTCACCGAGAATCTCAATAGAACCTTCGCTCTCTTCAATCGCTTTTTTGAAAATCTCTGGTATAGTTAATTGAACCAAAGTACAGTACACCTTTCAAAATTCTGCAGGCTATACTAATAATAAGGTAGTACGTAGAGAATATATTAATGTTGCTAAAATTTTATTATAGAGGCCTATTCTTTAAAATGGAGAAAGGAGGTTGTTGAAAGTAAAAGTTAAAATTAATCATTTTCGCTTGAACGAAAAGATTTAGCTATATTGGTAAAACTGGATGAGAGAATTTTAATCATCTCATTCATTAATTTTGTTCCAACTATTTTGAAAACCTCTATAAATAACTTATGAGTTTGTATATCATCTCGTTTTAAGTACCACTTATACTTTCCTGTCGCCATAATGTAGATAGAGAATCCTATAGGAGCAATAATAGTTGCTACTGTTGATAGTAACCACCACATCTCAAACTCAATAAAAGTATTCTTGTTTATCGGCATAAGCACGTGGCCTATTAGCAACAATATTCCGATCAGAAGAATTATGTTACCATTGACCCCTTTTTTCTCTTTCGCTATAATTGCTGCCCTACCTTGAGCCGTAAAAAATGTTGCAAGCAATGTTAAAATCACCCATGCAAGTATGTTCTGAGAGACTTGAAAACGGTATAGGTACCCAGCAAGAATATAAGCTTCAAAGAAAACATACATTGCTACCGCATTTCTAGTTATTCTTCCCGCATTTCTAAGAAATATGTAAATTAATGATAACACTATCATAATGTTTAGTGATATTAAGATAGTTGCACTATCATCTATTGTGAATGATTTTAAGCCCAAGTAAACCATCCCTAAAATCGCTAGTTGAGGCAATGGTGAGAGAAATATTCTCTTCTTATCACTGCCCCATAATAGGTATAGACCAACAGTTGAAGCAAAGAACTCAGCTACCTGGATTATTAGCAGTATTGAGTTTGATAAGAACCATGTGAAGATAAACGCGTAGATCGCGATTTTATAGGTTTCTACGGATAAGCCATCTAGTATCGTTAGATTGATAGTATAGGAATAAGACACATATAGGGAAATCATGGTGATAGTAGCTAATATAAGCGAGTGGATGAATCTTACCTGAACCTTCCTCGTGAGGTAACCTATTAAGATTAATGTGAATGCCCATAAAGGTACTAAAACTGCATGGATATTGAGATAGTACTCTATTATAAACGTTAATACTAACGCAGCGGTAAGTGGGATAGTGTCTAGTTTCAGGAATAAGAATATCCCGCCGAAGAATTTATTTTTAATGAAACTCCATAGAAGTTTCTCGAAATAAGATGGCGGCAAATTATTCACACCTAGACGAAATACATATAAACCATATAGAACGAGGAATAAAAATATACTTGAAAAAACTTAAAAAAACAAGAACCATCGAATAAGAATATAGCCAGAGAAGTGCGCCGGTAGTCTAGAGGCAGGATGCCGGCCTGCCAAGCCGGTGGCGCGGGTTCGAGTCCCGCCCGGCGCACCATAATTTAAGCTCTTCGTCGAGAATTTTTTAGCAACCACTCTTCTTTGAAAACAAATATCTGGTATAAGATAGAGATTATTTTACTATCTCAGGAAAAGAATTTGGATGAAAATAATTTTTATAATACAATTTGATAAAATTGTCTTTCGACATATACTTCGCGCTAGAAGGTTGTCTCCTTCTAGCGCGCTTCATGCGAAAAGGTGAAGTGCGTTGGATATAAATAAGCTATCTCGAGAATTAAAGCACGCTGCAGAAAAAATGAAGAATGATGGTTCAAAATACTCGGTGCATGAATCATTAGAACCTGGGCACGGTGAAGATAATTATAAGTTAGAATTCTATGCTAAGAAAAAAAGTGGATTTGGTCTTTTATCCACAGTTGCTAATATTGCTAAGGGGGCGATGTATGGGGGGATAGAGGGCGCGCTTCGTAGAGCGGTTTACGAGGTATCCTCACGGAAATTTAGAGCTACATTTGAGCCAATCGATCAGGACATGATAGGGAGCGAGATAGCTGCTTTATTGAAGAGATGGAGTGAAACTGTACTGCAAGGATTCATAGAGACAATTGGAAGTACGCTTTTGCTTCCAGATGATCCAAGTTATATTTCAGCCAAGATAAAGCCAGGTAAAGAGATAAGAATAGTGATCGATTTCGCTAGATTAAAAGAGATCGAGGAGAAGGAGGAGGTTAAGGAGGCAAAAGCCATTAGCGAAGAGATGGCTCCAATGCCTACTCCTTCCGCGATACCAGTCCCTATGCCAGTAATACCTCCGAATATGATAGCTATGTTGTCAAGTGTTATACCTCAGATCTATCTTGTTGGATCACTTAAAAACTCGGATGAAGGCTTTCAATTCATGTTTCACAATGGATTGACATCGGTAGCGATTGTATCTCCGATCGAATTAGTAGTTGATGGAAACACTGTGGATATTGAGAAGATACGTATTGCAATTGGTGGGGTAGAAAGAACCTCTAGCGAGATATCTCAGAGCAATCCAATCATCTTCAATGTTGGAGATCAATTAGTTGTTAAAGTTATTGGAGATAAATTATCTACTGGTACACATAGCATAAACATTAAAACAACATTGCAGGGTTATGGTCCGATATCATTCGTTATTACAGATCGTGTCTCATAATCCTCATTTTCTTCTGTGCTCCCATAATTCATTTTTTAATTTTTTCACAAGTTCTCTTCTACCCGCTATAAAACTTAATCTACTCCTAGGATCAAGAGGAATATCTTTCTCCATGACTATTTCTCCACCCGCCTCCAAGAGAACCAAAAATGGTGCTGCAACATCGGGAACTCTAGCCCGTCTACCTAAATCAATAACCGCATCTATCAAACCTTCAGCCGCAAAAACTATAGCTAATCCAATAGATCCTATTCGCCTAAGTTTTCCATGTCTAGCTATCTTTTTAGCGAATCGGAATGTGTAGACCGAGGATATATCTATTATTGGTTTTAACAAGTAATTATCAGGTATAGAGATCCTTCTAGTTTTTTCTCCTTCTAATAAATATGCACCTTTATCCCTTATTGCTACATATGTTTTATTAAGAGCAGGAGCGTGTACTACCGCGCGAGTAATATCATCTAATCTATCCCCTTCTGCATACGCTATCAATGTTGCATAAAATGGTATATCTCTCAGAGCATTCAAGGATCCATCAACTGGGTCAATTATGATAATCCCTTCGCTCTCATCTCCTAAGTAAGATTCCTTCTCCTCCCCACGTATTATTCCTTTATACCCATGTTCTCGCAAATACTTTGCGATTAATCCCTCGATCATTTCATCAAATCTTAAAGTCTCATCCCCGCTTGGATTATAGCCTATTAATTCCTTACCACCTTTTATGACCTCTCCATAATCGATTTTCTTGACAGATAATAGCATGGCTCTAACAATTAAGTCGTCTGTGATCATCTTATTCATCTCATTACATAAACAAGACTGAGATCATGTAAGTACCGATCAGAGTTAATGATATTAGTAGAATTATATCTAATATTATTCGTATAATAAGTTGTTTATCTGCTCCTTCCGCCTTAGCATAAATTATCTTGTTAGATATAGCTGCGATAGTACCAAATATAATTGAATAAATAGCCTGCTTCGATGTTATGGTACCTGCCATATATAACGAGACAACAGATAACACTACAGCAACATTACTGATCATCCCACCCATAAAGCTACCTAAGTATAACCCTAAGTCAGGAATTAATTTCTGCAATCCTATCGTCATAAAAGATATAATTGCGAAAGTTGCAGAGAATCTAAGCGCGGTAATATATGCCAATGGACTCTTCATCTCAATGAATTGAACCATTTTCTCTGAGCTACTACCCCTGAAACGATACAACGTCTTAGTAAAACCAATAAGAATCGGAGGCATTAAAGCTATTGCTAACATTAATATCAGATCTACTTGATTCCATATTAGAATTAATGTTAAAAATAAAGTCCTTAATATCATTGTTGTGTTAGCTAGTAGCACCCCCCCTGAGATAGTTGTATATGTCTCTCTCTCACCGAAAAATTCCGACTTACTGATTTTTACCAAATTTGCTGTAACAGCCTCCGAGTTAATAAGGGACCCTATAAACGAGAAAGTGATCAAGCCTTGTGTTGGACCTAAATTCTTCAAAGCCATATATGCTGTAAAGCTCAGAAACAATACAAGTATTAAAAACATGAAGAATATTCTTACGTTAATTACTCCGAAGAATGGATCTGTTATATCTGGTATCAATGGTAATAATAATAATGACAATATACCGATATTCAGAGCTGATTTTATTTCCTGATACTCTAAGTTCTTTAGAATGTTCGTTACGGTTCTTTTGATCGCTAACACAAAAGTAACAAATATTGATAATGCCAAGCTTAGAACTATTTCACCAAACCCTACTAATAACCCTATGAAAAAACTTATGCTCAAAGCAATAGGCGTTGTAATTCCGGTATCTTTAACGTAGTATAGTGATCTGAAAACCGAGAAAAGAATAATTAGCGCTAAAGCAAAAACGCTACCGAGAAGAGGCGCTTCATGAAAACCGAACTTGTTAGCCAAAATCACCGATATCGTCCCCAGCAAAGAAAAGAGACCAAATGTACGCACACCCGGCATCCTTTCGCCTAATTCCTCAGCTGTGAACTGTCTCTCTATCCCTATTATCGCTCCTACAAAAAAACCAACCATTATCTTAAAGTATTCGCTTTGTATTATTGTACTATATGTATCCATTTGAATCCCATAATGTCTAATATCTTAGATCAATTAGTTGTTTGAAAAAATTAAATTCCTTTTAAATTGATTGCTAAATATAGTACATGTAATTATCTAACTAATGGTGTACATTTTGTCTAAAAAGTTTCGTTTCGTAATAATACTCAAAGATTTCTGCGACAATGAAGGTAAGGTATCAATAAATGATATAATTAATGCAGGCGGATTAAAAGAATTCATAGAAGAACATGTAGAGAAAGAAAGAATCCTTCCTAGCTCAGCCATACAGAGTTTCTCCCGAAAAAAACTACAAGGATTAATAGACGCTATAAGAACATTGAGAAGTCTTAATTTATTCGACGTGGAAGTATATTTTCTCACCCCTATTGGATTACTATGGGAGGACGAACCAATAATACCTTATCGTGAATGTCTAGATAATATGTCTCTAGACACTATAAGACAATTCTTCAAGATTTTCAAGATCGATGAGGCTATCTTCGAGTTAATTGAGTCCGAGCCAGATTTCCTTTACATTTACATTAACAATAAGTTGATGAAATTACTAGATTTAATGGAGTATATCCCTAGAAATACTTTAGCAATCATAGTATCTGATACTGGATTCATTTCCAGGAGAAATAATATTAAGGCAATATATCCTAGCAAATCACTTATAACAATATTCAGAAAATATGGTGTGAAGATCCCCCAAGAGACATTCGCTGGATCGTTCTTATACTATTTATCTCTCTTCTTATTCAAGTTAGCTAATGAAGCGAAAAAAGACTTCCTGGTGAACTACTTACATAACATTAAAAATAGACCAAGGGAATTCCTAGATATGATAACTAGTCCTGAAGCACTTATTTTTTTGGAAAAATCAAAAAACCAATCTATACTAAAATTTATTAGAGGTAGTGATAGAGATGCAGAAAGAACTAGTAGTTAACGAGGAATTTTGTAAAGGTTGTGGAATGTGTATTTGGATATGCCCCTACGACGTCCTAGAGATGGATAGAAATAAGATAAATTCCATGGGTTACCATCCGATTAAAATAGCTCATCCAGATAAATGCGTAAAATGCGGGTTATGTCAATACATCTGTCCTGATTTTGCTATTTTCTTAATTGAAAAATCAGCGACCTCGACCTCTATGAAGATGGTTGGAGCGCGAATAAAAGAATGAAAACTTATTACGTGTTAGATACATCCAGTCTCTTAAGACTTATTAGAGATCAAGACAAGCTATTAAACATTCTGCAGGATGGCTTTATAGCAATCACAAAAGAGGTCTATGAAGAAATAAAGGACAGGTCTTCAAGACTTTTTCTTAACGCCATTATCGATAGAATCTCAATTATAAATCCGTCGCCACAATTTAGGAGAGAGACAATGCGTAGGGCAAGAGATATCGGTTGCCATAATGTCTTATCCAAGACTGATCTATCAGTAGTTGCGCTGGCCCTTGAACTATTGTCAAGAAATTATGATGTGAAATTACTAACAGAAGACTTTGAAATCCAAAACATGTGTAAATTCTTGAAAATCCCCTATTCATCAGTGACAGATAAGGTGATAAAGAAGATTCTTAAGACTTTCAAGAAATGCTTGGTTTGCGGTGAAACATATGAATCTTCTTTAAGCGCTTGCCCAAATTGCGGTAGCTTAAAATACAAATTAATCAAAACAAGAGCTGATAACTAAACTAGAATCTTTGGTTTGATGCAGACGTATCCAGCTGATTTCTTATCGAACCGTAACAAAAACCCTGCTCTCTCAAGCCTTTCACCTATTCCCTTAACAATGCTTTTACCTCTGTATTTTTCTTGTGGTGAACCTGTATATTGGAAGAAAAAGCCTCCTGGCCTCAGTATTCTATAAATTTCTTTAAAAAACGATAATGAGTAAAGATCACCGGCAACAGAAAAGCGTGGTGGATCGTTAATCACTCTATCAAAACGCTCGTCTGGTAACTCTTCTACAACTTTCACTGCATCCCCCTTTATTATATTAACGTCTATTAACTCTTCGCTCCAAGGATTAAACTCATCTAATTTAAGCACGTTTTCGTCCTTCTCTATTGAAGTTACTTGCGCACCAAACTTTAGGGCCCATATTGCCGTGTATCCTAATCCCGTGCATATATCTAGAACATTCATCTTCGGCTTAATTTTGAGTTTAACAACTTTTGATTTTGCGTCTTTATAGGGAGTTATTTCTTTAGTTCTATGCATTCTTATTCCATTAATCTCTATAGTTGGTGCTTCACATGCATCAATAGCAATTAATTGATAGTAATTACTGTCTCTAAAGAACCCTAGATGCTCTATTGAATTATCGGGGTAAATCGCATATAGCCTATATTCTTTCCTAGCTAACTCTTCTAATTCGCCTATATTTAAACGCAATTCTCTTTTACCAATTCCTTTGTAATTCCATTCAAATACAATATTCTCTTCCTTAATTTTAATTGGTATGGGATCATGTTTCCCCAATGTTAAATTTATCTCCCGAAACACTCCTCTCCTTATGTAGTTTATCATATTAATTGCTTCGAAACCACTGATAATTGGATACTCTCGGGGTTTAAAATCATAAGTCTCCATTTTTAACTCACTATAAGTTTGAGACCGTTACATTCCCATCTTCACTACCAACTATAATTTTTGCATCCCGAGTAAATATACCATTTTCTAGAACCCCGGGAATCATATTTAATTTTTTTTCAAGCCCTGGACTTAACATGCTCTCATCAAATAGAACATCAACAATGATGTTTCCATTGTCGCTTATACAAGGGCCCAGTTTTCCCTTACATTCTCTGACACGTATCTCCTCGCCGATTTCACCCAGTTTTTTCACAGCATAACCTAATCCAAACGGCAGAACTTCGACAGGTACTGGAAATCGCCTACCCACTTTAGATTCATCTACGATAATGATGAATTCTTTTGCTGCATACCCGATAATCTTCTCTCTTAAAAACGCTCCACCACCACCTTTAATTATAATGCTTTTATCAAAATAAACTGCGTCAGCACCGTCAATAGTGATATCTATAACAGGGCAATCGAGTAGATCTACGCACTCTATGCCTAATTTATGTAGCATAATTCTTGTATCATAAGAAGATGGAATGGCTTTTATTCCTCTCAAATAGCCTTTTTTGATATTTTCTGCGAGGAATCTTATAAAGTATTTAACTGTACTACCGCTACCGATCCCTAAAATCATATTATCCTCAATAAATTCAAGAGCTTTTTTGGCCGAAATTATCTTACCATTCTCATGCAATTATTAGCACCTATTGAAGTATGCCTTAAACATCATTTAGCTAAAATTATTAAATTGTTTTAGTATTCATTTTCATCACTCATTTAAGGTGCTTGAATTTGTCAAATTACATGAAAAGAAACGCAATATTAATAGATTTTAAGGGCAGCTGGAATATTGGTGCCTACGGATTAGCTACCGATGCTTACGCTATTTTTGGAGATGGATTTAGACCTAAAATAATAAAAGAGTCAGAAGAGATACTCAGAGTACCGATATTAATCCAAAACATAATGGATGAACCAATAGTAGGAATATTAGCTATAGGTAATTCAAATGGATTAATTTTACCACCGCAGAGTAGCGAGGACGAGGTTAAATCACTTAGAAGGGAATTAGACATCACTATAGAGAAGGTATCTTTGAGGAATTACGATAATGCCCTAGGGAATCTACTGTTAGTGAATGACAAATATTGCTTGATACATAGTGATACAGCAGAGAAAAACAAGAAGCAACTGGAGATCATCGAGAATACCCTAGATGTGGAAATAATATCTTACGATTTCACTTTCACGATAATAGGAACCGTAGCTGCTATGACGAATAAAGGAATTTTAGTCCACCCTTCTATGAAAGATGAAGAAATAGATTGCTTGAAAAATGAGACAGGATTAAGAGTGGGTAAAGGTACAGTAAATATGGGTTCACCATATATCAGAAGCAGTTTAATTGCTAATACACATGGATTCCTAGCTGGTCTTAAGACGACTGGTTTAGAGCTACAAAGAATATACGAGGTATTGATTTCATGAGAATTAGAATGATTAGCAACGCTCAGTTGGGCTACAGTTCTTCACGTGAATCCGAAACGCCAGGAATCATCATCGCTAAACCAATTCTTTGCTACAGTTTACTATTAAATTTATCTCATGTATCCATACCTAAATTGGGGCATTAAAATTATCAGTCAAACTAGACGTTTAAGATAGAAATAATAAATTACACATAAGATGTAGCCCCGGCTGGGGAGGAGCACCTCATCCAAAGCCTCATGCTTAGTCGGCTCCTCCGACCACCGGGGCATAATATTCATTCATTTAAACTTGGATTCATGTATTGTTTTTTAGTTATGACAAGCTTTGTTTTAAAAATAATCTATTTATAAATTAATTTTGTGAAAAGCAGAAGAGAATCAGGGCTTTAATACCTTCTTAAGAATTCTTTCTGGTAGTAAGTATTTGTAGGTCTCTATTACTCTCATTAATTCTTCCTTATATAGCGTAGGGAAGAAACTAGCTAACATCGTGAGCTTGAAAGTCTCTCTAAATAATTCTTTTAGGCCTTTACCGGTTGTAGCTATTGTTGGGAATACTGGTACTGGAGAAGTCATATTAAGCCAGTTTAAAATTACTTGTATTGGTAAAGCTTCAGGCAGATCTCTTTTGTTTATGGCTATTATTAATGGTATCTTGTTTAGTAATCCACCTAAGTAAAACTTTAGCTCTTCAAAACTCTTTATGTTTTCATAAATCGCTATGGGTGCGCTATCTGCAACAAATATTATGCCGTCAGCTCCATTC
>JAHQWF010000026.1 GCA_029856055.1 Candidatus Njordarchaeota archaeon
CCTAACTTAGCAATTAGTACCTCACGCACATTCTTGAAAGGCAATACAACCCTGCCCTTAGAATCAACCTTCCTCCTAATTATTCCACTCATAAATACCACCAAAAAGTGGGAAATTATAAATTAGTGACATCTACTATTGTTGTTTATGAGTTTTTGAAGGTGATAGATGAATTAATTTTAGAGGAAAGGAACCTTGATCGCAGAAATCTTTATGTCAAGTTAAGAAACCGGTTCCCGAGTCTTTTAGATGAGTTAGATATAGAGATATTGGGTCATGAATTAACTGCTCAAAAAATTCAGGAAGCATTCTCAGTGATGGAGAGGAAATCAATAGATATTGGAGACGCATTAATTTACCTATTGCTAAAAAGAGTAGGCGTTCAGGAAATTTTGACATATGATGAAGACTGGAAACGGTTAGGTGTTAAGAACATTCAATAATAGTTTCTGAGACATAAATATATCCTGGATGATTCTCCACTAAATAGATTGCCACCACATTAATATCAACCACATATTTAGTGCCGTTCTCCTCTTCATCCACGTTTATTAATCTTTGTGGTTTTTGGTAGTGGATGGAGCGGTTCTCTCCGTTCCATCCTTCCTTAACAGGAGGACTTCATCAGGGAAAGTTTGGGGAACAGAGGCTCCCTGCATCCTGACTCTCTCACTCCATAAGCCCCCGGCCTATTCAGGCTTTTCTCCAGTTCTCGCCCACATATCATGCGGAGTCATGACGTTTTCTATATTCTTTCAGTGAAATATTTAAGGGTTGCTTGATTAGAGATTCTCGCTTTCTAGTATGCTAGTATGCACGTTAGTTAATGTATGGTGCTGACGCAAAGCTTGGATTTGACAAGTGCAAGGCGTCGGTATACTTGATGATCGTATGGCTTCCATTTCTTAAAAATTACAAAGACGCCTAAAGATTGCTTAAACAGAAAACTGTTGCCAACTCTCTCTTTAGAATCAATCTTAACTATTTTTTCATAAGAGACGCCTAAACAATGAGGTGGGAATTCCTATTGAAATTCTCCCACAAAACTAACGATCATACTATAGCTATATTTGCAATATCACTTTATATTCCTAGCCCTTGTGTCATTAATGATAATTATGATGAGATTAATTCATAAAAAATTGATTATAGTGAATGAAGCGGGGAACGGTATCGTTGTGGTACTGATCCATTTAATCTTGATACAGATGATGATGCCGATAGTTAACAGTTGGTTTACTCTAGTTATTTTACTGCTAATCATTGTTTTCTCTGTTTTGATAGTCAATTCCCCAGTTAGTTTCTCTTCTAATTTATTCTATTAATTGTTTTATTATTTCTTCTCTGTTGATGTATGTTCCGCAGTAATCGCACTGTAGTTTTAGCGGGTTTCTATTTATTACTCTGAATCTGGGCTCTATTTTTTCTCTTCTCGTTATGCATGTTGGGTTTGGGCAATTTATTATCCCTTTTATTTCATCTGGGATACTCACTCTAAATTTTTTGACTACAGCGTAGTCCTTAACTATATTTATTGTTGCTGTTGGTGCTACTAACGCTACTTTATTCACTTCTTCTGGCTTTAGTTCTTTTCCCTCTATTTTTAAGATATCTTTCTTACCAAGCTTTCTGCTGTCAACGTTCATTACCATTGCTATAACGTTTTTTTCCCTGCCTGTTATACCTAGTATCTGCAATACGATTAATGCTAGTCCAGCAGGGATATGGTCTATGACTGTTCCATCCCTTATTTTACGTACCCTTAACGGTTCATCTACCATTTCGCATCACTCTGCTACATAAACCAAAAAATAGAAATACTAATTCTGTTTAAAATGATGTACATTAGTGTTATGTGTTTGGTGGAGTATAATGGGTCACGTAGATACGAGTAAATGGCCTAGTGCATGGAAGAGATTCATGTACAGAAGATATACATTAGAGGAATTGGTTAAGATGCCTATCGATAAATTAATTGAAATCGCGCCAGCAAGGGTGAGGAGGAGCCTGCGGAGAGGTTTTACACCAGAGCAAAGAAAATTCCTAGAAAAGTTGCGTAAGTACCCTAGAAAAGTCATTAGGACTAATGTCAGAGACATGATTATAATACCTGAGATGATCGGGAGAAGGATAGCTATTCATAATGGATTAGAGTTCGTCACGATTCGTATTACCCCACCTATGTTATTCCATTATCTGGGCGAGTTTGCTCCAACAAATAAACCCGTTAAGCACTCTTCGCCAGGTAAGGGAGCTACTAGGGCTTCAAAGTTTGTGGGTAAGAAATAGGTATCGCATCCTCTTTATATATTTCTACATTAGCATTAATTAATATAGTTGTAGGTGTCTCTAATGGATCTCAATACATTATGGATCAATGTTAAGAAAATATGGGAAAACGGGAGAGGATATGAGCTTGATGAGATTCTAGAGGAAACAGAGGAATCTAAAACAGCTATCTTTATTAAAGATAGCACTAGGGCTTTCGTCTTTGTCACAACTAAGCAGGTATCAGTTCAAAGCATCAAGAAAATATTAAAGACAGCTGAGGAAAACAAGAGTGATGAAATTATGATAGCTACGACTGGGAAAGTGACTCCGCAAGCGCTTGAGATAGGGAGACAAAATAATGTGGAATTTATTCATAGAAGAGCACCTTTGCTCTATATATTCGATCACTGGTTGGTTCCAGAACATAGAGTTCTCAGCAAGGAGGAGGCAAAACAAGTGATAGAGAAATATGCTGGCGGTAATCCAGAACTATTACCCAAGATATTAATTAGTGATCCAGCAGTCAGGATACTAAGAGCTAAGCCCGGGGACGTAATCGAGATTCGCAGAAAAGTCCCGCCTAAGGAAGAGTTAGTAAAAAAGTACGGAAAGAAATTCGGTGAGCACGCATACGAGATATTGAAAATGCTGACCCCTGCTGGCGAAGAAACAGCTTATAGAATTGTCATAGAGACCCCCGAAGAGTATCTCTACTAAGGTTAATAAATCACATTAACCTTTTATTACATTAATAATTCTCATTCTTAAGAGTCTAGATCAGTCAATATTTTCAATGGCGAACGCAATGAAATGGAGAATCTATTTAGCAATAATATTTTCACTAATGATTATTTCGTCACTGCCAATAAGTTCATCAACTAGAGCATTTTATACTAAAGCAATTGACAAAACGGGGTTAACCCCTCCAACAAATTCAGTAATCTTCTTATACTACAATGGGGGCTCACCAGTATACACTAAAGCTCAATTAGGAACATTCTTTAATGATGTTTTAGGAGCCTTCGCAATAAAGGAAATCACTAGCTTGGATACATATAAGGAGCTTGAGAACGCTAGTGTTTTAATGTTATTAGGTCAAACTGATTTATCTTCAATAAAAATGGATGTCTTAGAGCAATTCATAGTTGAAGGAGGATCTCTACTCATAGCCTTACCTCCTGATAACTTCTCGGCGTTTGATTCAGTGCTAGAATTATTTTCATTAAGGACATATGGTAAGATCTTAGATAACTCATCTTACTACAATAATCAAACTAATGTTGTCGTTAACGATTCTTTTATGATTCGGGAACACCCCTCAATAAGAAGCATATTCGGGAATGTTAGTGAGATAGTTATTCCTAATGGTGCAGGAATAGAGAGATTAGATTCACCACCATTGATCAATGCTACTTTCGAGGATTATTCATTGGTCTGGGGATTAAATTCAACTTTCGTGGATAAGAATGATAATGGAGTTCAAGATGAAGATGAGCCTTACGGCGAGAATATCTCCTTGATTCATGTTGTTGAGACTTGGTTTGGTGGCAAGATAGTAGTTTTACCTTCAATCGAAATGATTATTGATGATTATATCCTAGATCCTCAATTCGATAATTTGATATTATCTAGAGCCCTAACTTATTGGTTTGGGAATCAGATAGGTTTTATATCGATTAGAAACATTGTTGCTACCCCCACCTTTCTCGACATCACTCATGAAAAATTAGAAATAAACGTTTCAGCAATTGTTACGGATGAAAACAATAATACATTAAGTCAAGTGCAAGTAAATGCTTGTTTAGTGAGGTTAGGGAGAGTTATTTCACAGGCAGAGGCAAACCGTTTAAATAACAAGCCCATCTACCTAGCCATCTTAAATGTAAGCAAAGTTAAGCCTGGTGCTGCTTATATCTATGTAATGGCTTACAAGAAATACTTTGGGTACTTCTGGGTCAGGGGTCCGAGGATCACTCTTTATAAGCCGCCAGTAACCATTGGAGATATACATCCATTAGTCTTAGTGTTCGGTGCTATAGTTCCAATATTATCTGCTGTTATTCTGTCTGTTTATCTCTTTCCAGAATATAGAAATAAGCGAAAAAGATTACGTGAAATAGAGGGCAAAATCATAGAAAAATAAGTCTATTACTTTTTCTCTTTTTCTCGCACCTTCTCTAGTATTTCTGATATTTTTACTTCGCGTTTCTTCTCCTCTATTTTCTTGCGTCTCTTCTCGTCTATTCTTAATGCAAGTGGATATATCGCTAATATCGTTACACTGGCTACTAGTAGATATATATGCAGTGGATGCATTGGCTGCTTTTCTTCCAGAACCCATCTATCCAATCTGAGCATCCATTTAATCAAATTATAGGCGAATTGGAAATTACTAGCGATGCTCATCCATGGTTCATTGTAGTTAGATGTAATGTTAGTGAATATCTCGCCAAACCCCGTGATGGTTAAGATGCCGAAATCTATTTTCCTAGCTACTAGAACGTTGTATCCAGAGTTATTATAGTAGACCTCAAACCTACTGTTTACTCGATACGAGGTCGGTCTCGTCTTTATGGCATACGTATTGTTCCTCTGCCTAAAATCGATTGAGCATGTGCTTACTTTAATGGAGTTACTCACATTATTGAAGAGCCCCTCAAGTTCTTGATCTGCATAGTCCCTATCTAAGTAAATTATGTCTCCCTCCCCATTAATATCATCTCTTATTAGATCACCAGACCCCGTCTCGTAGTAGAAGCTTATATCCTGCTTCATATAAATTAGAAGGTCATTTAGATAAGAGACATCTGGGCTACCATTGCTTTCTATGTTGAAAGGCGCTCCAAGAATCAACACTCCACCGCCAGTTTTCAGGTAATCTAATAGTACTCTGCCCTCCTCGCTTGTATATGGTATAGATCCATTTGTTGGAGGTATTATAAGTAGATCGACTCCGATCATGAGAGATGAGTTTAATTTGCCTTTAATAGAATAAACCTTGATGTAAAGGCCTTCTTCATTATAAAACGATTCATTAAATTGCTTTAGAAATTCCAAAAAATCCTTATAGTTGAAGACTCCCCCATGACCTTCGTCAATAACTATTATGAATTTGCCTTTAACATACTTTCCCGTTGCATCTTGGCTTCTAACGCTATTTATACTGTACGGCAACATAACTAAGGTGAGAATTAAAAGAATTGAGAATTGTTTAAGTATACCCCTAGTAACCCTACTATTCAACTCTGCTTCCCTCGGCTCATTCGTAGTATCTTTTAAGTATTTTTCCATTAATCTTCGCTTTCCCTCCCGTTGGCTCCGTTAAGACTGTTCCACATACATGACAGTTAACAGTTATTGATGCATGCGAGAATATCATTTGCTTATTTGAGCATTGAGGACATTGCACCAGCAAGAAATATGATTTCGGTTTGGTAGCTAACTTAGCAAGCTTATCTTCCCTCGTCATAATTAACACCATTAGGTCAGATATGTTTTTTCTACATGTATTTTTTCCGTGGATCACCTCTTCATCATTCCCGAGGCATCAATTCTTAATACTTCATGAACTATTCCTTAATAAAACTTAGCTTAATTTTCCTACTTCGAGTAGATTAAATATCGATATAGATTTAGATTTTTAAATTCATTTATCATTGAATTGAAACTAACGGTTATTCTAATGTGTTTTAAATGAAGCTAGCAGTTATAGGGGATGAAGTTTTCGTCAGGATGTTTGAACTAGTTGGCGCAGTAGGCTATATTGCTTCCGATGAAGGGAGCGTTGTCTCCCGTTTGAAAGATATAATCGAAAATAAGGAATACGGCATAATAATTCTGCCAGAGAGATTTGTCCACTTAACCAAGCAGTATCGTGAAAAAATGCTTAGAGAGGGTGAGTATTATCCCTTGTTTATTTTTCTACCAGATCATACTGGAGTTAAGGGAGAGAGAATCGAAGAACTTAAGAAACTAATTTCAATGGCAGTAGGTATAGAGTTAAAGTTATGAGAGAGGTGTTAGAATGTCTTTGAGTACGCTCATTGAGGTAGAATTAGATGCCATGAAACGTATAGAAGAGGCTAAAAATAAGGCAAAAAAGATAATTGAGGACGCTAAAAAGAGGGCTAGCGAAATAGTAAACAGGAACAGGATTATGCAGCAAGTGGATAAATACGTATCTGAGGAAGAAAAGAAATTGCGAGAAGAAGCAAAGAGAATCTATGAATCTTACTTAAAGGAGATAGAAGCTACTAGGAATATACCATTAAGTAAGATTAATGAGATTTCAGATATAATTGTTAGGGAGGTTATGGGAGTTGAGTGAAAACATCCAAGCATTCATAGAGGAGATAAATAGACGAACGGATAACGAGATAAAGAAAATAATTAAAGAGGCGGAAGAGGAAGCCGAAAAAATTATCAAGCGAGCTGAAGAGGAGGCAAATAAGATTTTCCAGCATGAAGCTAGTTCCAGGCTTAAATTGTTGCGAAGAAAGATACTCGGTAGGGCCGAAATGGACGCGAGGAGAGAGCTAATTAAGGCGAAGGACGAAATAGTTAAGAGAATATATGAGGTCGCGCTCCAGAAATTAAAGGATATTGCAGAGGGTAGAGATCCCTCTATAGATTATCATGAAGTCTTAGTCAAGCTAATAGAGGAAGCACTAGTAAATCTGGATGAGGAGGAGGTTATTATTGAGGCTAATGAGCGAGATAAGGAATACCTGTCTGTCAATCTGAGAAAGCTTGAAAATAATTTCTCTCAGAAATTTGGGAGAGACATAAAACTAAGGTTATCTGATAACACGCTTATTAACTTAGGCGGAGTTAATGAAAAGGGCGAGGATGCCGTCAATGAATTGTCCTATATTTTGCTGGATGTCATTGAAGAGATGCGGCTGCTGCAGCCGAGCTCTATGGTGCAGATCAGCAAAAAGACGCCCGATCAGTTTCTGCGCAGGGCTCTTCAGATTGTCAAGACGGGCTATGACCAGCCTTCTATTTTCAACACCGATGCCATCATTCAAGAGCTGGTT
>JAHQWF010000034.1 GCA_029856055.1 Candidatus Njordarchaeota archaeon
ACGAGCAACTGAGTTATTGTTGCTGTCCATAGCGAGCACTAATGGTAGATAGATGGCCGAGCCATTATCATTCACCGCCACTAACTGGACCTTATCGATGAACGACGCGTACTCATCCAGCTCGGAGAGCTTAAGCACATAGAAATTATTTCTAACCAAGTCGGGCTGAGCGGCGAGATAGTGGCGATAAAATGTATCAACATTATATGAGCCTACGTGAATATCCATTACGCCCTCTGTAACCCAAGTAGAGTTACTCCATAATCAATACACCACCCATACTTGGGGATACTGTAGACCAAGTAATCTTGGTATCGATTCTCAAATCTACGATGCTTGATGTTAATTGTAATGGTGTAGGTTGATAAATCCCGCTAGGTGAACTACCCCAAACCCGTCCTTGAACCGCTCTAGCTACAGCAGTATAGGATGGATCATTGTGATCTATCGATAGATAAACTATATTGTCAGACCCCTCGGTAATAAATTTTACAAATCGGTACTAGTTTGATCTAGTTTTTTCCAATCACTCGTTACACCATCTGATCTCCATTCACCTATCTGTGGGTACCAGTAAGTACTACCATGATTGAACCCAGAGTCTCTAGTCCAGTCATAGGTAGTTGTCGATTTAGCTGGAACCGCCCAGAGAAACAAAGAAAGTGAGAGAGAAAATAACTAAAAACACAAGCACTGTCCTTCCCATGCCTATCGCCTATTTACTGTGTATAGAATAATTATTGCGAGATATGTGATTGAAGCTATCAGCAAGTTTGGGCCATAATGATAGCCTAAGTAAAGTCTATCCCAAAGCACTAGACCACCTCCAATCATTAATACTATAGCCATAGATATGAGGTCTAGGATTAGTAAAAAAGCTCCTACTCCAATCCCTATGTTTGGAAAAATCAATATAAGTAAATGGATATAGTCACTGAAGCGCAGTGTCTGCCCAAAGTAGGGGTTAATATTCACTAGAACATATATGGTCCATAAAACACCTATTAAAGCTGAGATACCTAGAGAGAACACCTGGAATAGGATAGTTATCCTGTTTCCTTCACGAACCCCTCGCCAGATATAGTAGCTGGGGATAGCGATTATTATGTATAGAGGCCACATATATAGTACTGCTAACGTACTTGTAAATATAAACATTGGACAGAAAAGTAACCAAATCATGTTTACTAAGCCAGCCCAGTAAACGAATTTGCTGGAGAAGGCTTGAAGCCTTTCGATAGACAAATATAACACCATAATTAAGAAATGATATATATGAGTCAATTATTATAGGTAATTAATTCACTTATGAATTTTACTCCATTCAATCTGGATTTTTAGTGGCTTGTCTAAGCATTTTTGGTTTGTTAAAATTTTGTATAAATTTTTTCAGTAATCTTTAATCAGTAGTACAAAGTTTTCATAAATTTGTGTTCGTTGAGAATTATTGTTTTTCTTTTGACGTATTGTTCACAAGTTTCTATGAATGGGCAATCATTTTTAACAGTATCAGAATCATTCTCTTTACATAATGGTGAATTGAATTTACATCTTTCTCGTCCAAGTTTCCATAAGAAATCATCGAGTAAGAATGGTGAAATCGATGCTTTAGTTGCTAATCGACTGTAAGCTCTTCTAGCTACTAATCTAAATAAAATATCTAATTCTCTATCAACTTCTTCATCCCAAAATTTGAAGTATTTTAATATTGTTTCAGTAGGCTTGACTATACCGAGTCTTACTGCTATCCTCATCAAGTGGTTATCAACAGGTACATTGATATTCTCTTGATCCTTTACCTTAATTATTCCTCTTCTCTCAAGAAATTTTGCTAGTAAGAGAGGTTTCTTCTCAACTGGATCGGAGTATGCGATAAAGGCTTTAAGTTGATCAATAAAGCCAGTGCCATTGCTCTTATACAAGTATCCACCGCTCAAATTTATTATATTCATAACCTTACCTTCATATATTTTAATTAATTTACTAGCTATATCCCTGATTAGATGAGCTCTGGTAGAGGGGTCAGAGACTACTTTTCTTCTGGGTTTATTTACTGAAAACCATTCCGAGATATCTCTTGTAGTGATGTTTATTAATTGGTCAGGTGAGAAGTAATCAGTGTTCTCTAGAAATCGCTTTACTGCCAAATGATATAAGAGATCAGACCCCTTTAAATACATGCCGTCTACATAACCCTCAAATGGATCATCATAGGTACCGGTTCTGTGATCAACAGCTACTATGAAAAGAAAGAATCTAGATACTTCTTCTTCGCTATAGTGAATAGGGGGGAAGAAAGTGGGGTTAGTGAAGTTGTCAACGGGTATATTAATGCTTTTTAATATTTCAGCTATCTCAGATATCTTGTCGTAATCTATAGAGATCAAATATAATTAACCTCCATTATTCTTCCAGAAATCCCAAGGAGAGATATCTTTTAGCTCTTCAGCGAAGTGGCAAGCTAACAAAGCATCTTCAATTTTCCTTAACTCTGGTTCTCTCTTCTTACAAATATCTTTAGCGTAAGGACATCTAGGCCAGAAAACACAACCCTTGGGGGGATTCATGGGATTTATGTACACTTCAGGCATCTCAATAAGTTTCTTAGATTTAGGCGATTTGATGTCTGGTAGCCCACCTATCAAACCCTTTGTATATGGATGAATTGGATGGTAATATATTCCCCTAGGATCATTGTACTCAAGTATCTTACCACCGTACAAAATAGCTATTTTATGACTTATCTCGAATAATCTAAGTAAGTTATGAGAAATAATTAAGGCAGTGAATCCGTACTCTTCATGAAGTTTCTCTATTAGATCTGATAGATGTGCTTGAAGCGTCGGATCTAAACCCGTGAAGGGTTCATCAGCTATAATTAATTCAGGTTGTGTTGATATTGCCAGAGCTATTTTTACCCTTTGTCTAGTCCCTATACTTAATTCATGAGGTAAGCTAATTAATACTCGAGTACCTAAACCGACATCAGAGAAAATCTTCTTTGTTTCCTCAATCGCTTCATGAAAAGGCTTATTCTTATGGAACTCAATAGCCTCAGATACTTGTAGACCAGACAACATCAGTGGATTAAATACATCCGCGGTTCCCTGCATTATTAGAGAGATACGGGATTGCCTTATTTTTTGCATTTCTTCTTCAGATAATCCAAGTAGATCTATATCATTAAATAGAATTCTCCCTCCTACTACTCTCGCATTAGTAGGTAATAATCTCATAATCGTTAGAGCTAAAGTAGTTTTTCCAGACCCTGTTTCTCCAGCAACCCCTACTATTTCACCTTTATTTATAGCAAGATTCACTCCTTGAAGGGCTTGAACAATACCTTCATCAGTTATGTAATGAACTATCAAGTCTTCAATTCTTAAAACAGTACTCAATTTTACTCACCAATACAATTGAATAATTTATTTGCATTACCAGAATTAAAAAGTAGTGCTTAATTTTCCTAGATTTAATTTCCATGGTAATATATACTTAAATAACATTACTTACTAACAAAAAACCAATATGGTTCTGTTCGCGGAAACAAGGTAGCAAGAGAGGTGGAGCAGAATGAACACAAAAGTAAACAAGAAAGAAGTGATGAAGACGCCATTACCAGAGCCCTTCCTAAGGACATTTAAGAGCCAGGGCTATCAATTCGTAGGTAAATTTGCGGCATATAAACCATGCCACTACTTTAAAACAGCATTAACAGACAGAATAATGTGTTATAAGTACTGGTTTTACGGTATTCCGACTCATAGATGTATCCAATGGACACCTATACTAGAATGCAATCTAAACTGTCTATTTTGCTGGAGATTGCATAGAACAGACATTGGTCTACCTCCCTTCAAGGGAGATATAAACGAGATACCCTGGGATGAACCTAAAGAAATATTTAACAATGTTATTGAAGCGTACCTCAGGGTTCTAAAGGGGTACGATCCAAAGTACAGAGATAAAACAGATAAAGAGCTATGGAGAGACGCTATAGAAGGACCAAAGCACTTAGCTACTTCCCTTGATGGAGAACCAACAATGTATCCATATATAGATGATTTGATGGAACTAGGGAAAAAGAAAGGTATGAGTACTTTCATTGTGTCAAATGGCACTTTCCCAAAACGCCTAGAGAATATGCATACTTTACCAACACAGTTATACATAAGCGTAGTTGGACCAGACTTTAAAACATGGGTGAAAGCAACAGCGCCAGCTTGGGAGCCAAGAGAACAATGGAATAATCTAATGAAGACGCTGGAATTGATGCCGTCTCTGAATACTAGGAAAGTATTTAGGATCACGGCGGTAAAGGGATTAAACATGGTTAATCCGGAGGGATATGCAAAACTGGTTGAGATCGCTAAGCCAGATTTCGTTGAAGTAAAAGGTTACTCTTGGTTAGGTAGATCTAGACAGAGATTGAATAGAGAACATGTACCTAGCATGAAAGATATAGATGAATTCGCTAGAACGCTAGCTGAATTAACAGGATACAAATACATTGATAAAATCGAGAGAGCTAGGATAGCATTACTGTGGAACGAGAGTACACCAAGACTTATACATCCATTAAAGTATAGTAAAACTAAGAGATAGTTAATCATTGCATCTTAACCAAGGTAAACGACGATTAACAAAAGAGATAAATTCATTAAGTACGCCGTACTTCTTCATCATCGAGATAATCTCCTCAGTCGTCCCAAGAATTCTGAATGAAATAAATGATGGATTAATTCTAATTCTCCTAATGAATTTCTCTAAGTGATCTATAAGGTATTTCTCGCTCTTCGGTCTATTAACCAAAAAAACTAGCTTAGAGCCTTTCAGCCATGGTCCTATAGCGTTCTTAGATATGTAATCATTAATGAACCTGAATATATCTTTAGTACTAGCCCATACGGGTGGTCCCTTTATCTCTTTATAAGGATCGAGTTCTGCTCTATTGACTTCAATTACTATGTAGATGTATTTTTTGGAATCAATTATGTTTGTGACGTATAAATATATCTCCCTAATATTCCCTAGAAATCTTCTAACAAGTCTCTCTATTCTTTTAGCTTGACCCCAGTAAGTATCTGGAGGTATCTCAGTATTTTTCTCTAACATAACACTGATAAAACATCTTTTCTTCAAACTAGTTAAATCGATTCTATTTTCTTTTACACATGGGTAAAAGAACTTGATTGATGGTTTCTCAAGAAACATTTTTGAAGCTAATTTAGTCAAGTAAAAAGTCTTAACGGATGTGTTAGCTGTCACATTTCTATCTCTATCTGCTGGATCAATAATAATGATTTTTCTCCTAAATGTTTTAATAGCTTTTTCTTTCTCCCAGCTTTTACTAAAATCTATAAATATTCTCTCTTCCTTAGAGAAGGAATCTAATACTTTCAAGAAGGAACCGAAATGCACGACTAATAACTCACAAGCATAACCAGATAATCCACGAGTCTTTATTTCAGCTCCATAAGCACCTATTCCCTTGAGAAAAGTCTTAAGTAATCTAACCTCATCAGCTAATTCATCACTTAGATTTCGTTTTAGGAATTCTGTATGTAGTGGGGTTCTATCAACAGCTGAAATAATTTTACCAACTCTGAACCCAGGCACTATATCAGCAGTGAATTCACCTATATGCGCTCTCAAATATGGGTGCTCAGCATATCTTTGCTCAAACTTATAGTTTAATCTGCTCTTTAACCTTTCTAATATCTCTTGCTTAATATATTCTTTTGTAACAATTTTTTCAAGAAGAATGAATATGTCTACATCACGGTCTCTTGAAAGCCATGTATTATGAGCAATTGATCCATGAATCTCAACGCTGAAAGGCACATCTAAGTCCTGCAGAGATCTCTCTATCTCAAGTCTTATCTTTTCAGCGAATGAAGATACGAGATCTCTCTCTTTTTCGTCAGGACGAACTCTTTTTATTACGTCTTTAATTACTTTACATATTTCTGGATTAATATCCTGGCACTCAACTAGTGATCCCGCACACATTTGTTTCAGCCTTTAGACTTCTAATTTAAGTAAATCAATTAAAAGTTGAGTTAGATCCAGTATTGGATCTATAAAATCGCATCTTGCTACGAAGCTAGCGATGCTATATAGGATAGTTAAATGAGCGTTGTAATCATACAGTAACTTAATTGCGTTTAACATGTATCTTAGACTATCCTGATACTTTTTCTTATCTAATAAAATTATACTTAATTCTGACAGTAATTTAGCCATCTTGGCTTCATCAATCTGGTTTCTGTAAATACTCAATAATTTATTACCAAATTCTGGTGAGCAACTAGCAAAAATAGACTTTATTAATTCGACAAGGAAATCCTCATTACCTGCCTTGATATCAGAAATTTCTTTGAGGAGATCCATAACTAAGTCATAATAACCCTTATTAGATAACTTATCCATTATTTTCAAGAAATAAGGTGCAGGCACACCAAAATTCATCATATCTCTAATGAATTCAAAAGCTAGGTCTTCGCAATCAACGTCAAGTAGCTCCTCGACTATTACAGAGTATAGATATCCAATCGACAAGTAACTCTCTCTGAACTTGATGTCTTCTAGCAACCTAATGAATTCACTTTTAATAGTTTTAAAATTCTGGATTAGTGCTCTAAAAGAGGGCTCGTAGAGGAGTTTAATGCGCAATAATGAACTCACATCCTTAAAAATTCCTGCAGATTCAAGTATGTGAATCGTTTTCTCAAATTGACCTGACAGCAATGTTTTCTTAGCTATTTCACCGAATATGTAGTATATTTTCTCGTAATGGCCAACAGTTTCTAAATAAAAAGCCAGTACCTCCAAGAGCGTTTCAATTTGTTTAAAATTCAATTTAAGATAAGGGGGTCCAGTGATAATTGACATTAAAACATCAGAAGCGTGCTCATATTCGCCAGACTTGTAGAGATTATAACTAAAATTAATTAATTTAACAAAATCATCGTCACTAATCGCTTTTCTACCATTAACTAATTCTCCAATTAATACTAATGTTTCTAAAGTCCTGTCATGGAATTTTCTTGCGAGCGATATAAGTGAATCAAAATAATTATTGAAGACGGAGAATGTTTTTGAAAAATATTTAAGAAAAGTCTCTCTTACATCCCAATAAGCTTCAGATAGAGATTTAATTAATTCCTCCACTATATAATTTTTCATATCATTAGAGTAAACGTCAGAAATCCTCGATTGAACTTCTTTCACAATATATAATGTAATGAAGAATTTGTCTCTAGGATCAAGTGACATTAGATAATTTTTAAGATTATTGATTTGAGTTCTGGCTATATTCAATAAATAATTAGCTTGATAATGGATGGCGTCTCTTTTATATCCTAACTCAACAAAAATATTAATGGCTTTTCTTAATAACTCTTCACCTAGTGAACTAAAACCTAATTTAGTGAATTCAATTGACGCGCTCCCCAATATTTCCGCTAAAACCAACTTCCTTGAATTCTCCGCTAATCTCTCAGTGTTATTTAATACTTCAAGCGCTTTATTTATCTCTCTATGTCTAATCAAACGAATAGCTAGAGTCCCCAATATGGAAAGTGGGGTCGAATAATCATCTAATTTGATTAGATGAGTGATTGCTTTATGGTATTTAGCATAAGCATAATCAATGTCATTAGGTTTATTCTTTATTCTCTCTAGGAAGTAGCGAGCAAAAATATAGTTGAAATAATAAGAGTCTCTGAATCTATAGAAATTGATCTTTAATTGTTCTTTGTCTATTTTATAGCCTCTCACAGAAGCCTCTATTGGGTCTGTGAGAATATATGCAAGAAATAGGATTATCGACCCTGATAAATCATTCATGCGCTCTGAATCAATAAGTGTGCTGATTTTATCGATCAATTCAGCATACTTATTAATCATTATTTTCTTCAACTCTTATCAAGATTTATAAGCTAAAGCTACTACACATAAATCGTTTTTTTCACCCTTGATAGCTATACCCTCGTATCCACTTATTTTAAATTTCACTATTTCCTTCAGCTCTGAAATCATTGATACAGTTGTTAACAATGGATGCAGCTTTGTATCATTTAACGTATCTAATTTCTCAATCTTCATTTTATTCGCTGGAACCATGCCCTTAGCTAAACATATCTTGACGGGCTCAGCCACCAGCGCTAGTGATATGTTAAGTATATCGTCTCCATAGCAAGCTTCACTTACTAGATTTCTCAGTAACTTAGATAGAATTATTTTGAATTCGTATTCAGATAGCTTACCACCCACTATAGCGGCTTTACCTAAGTATTTTTGCGGTCCACGAAAATACTCTACAATTGTCTCATGAACACTACTTATGAACTTATCCAGCAATTTTCTGATTTTAGCTAATTCAGAAGTAAATTGAATCTTAAGCATTGCGATTCTGCGTTCCAGCTCATCGAAATCTATCTCAACCTTATTGAATATTATTGGCTTCACACCAAATTTTATTCGTTTTAACCACCTGGTTTCAAGCGTTTTATCATCTATTTTAGCGATCTTAGCTCCCGCTTTTATTAATTTCCCTAATGTTGTTAAAGCTAAATCAGCGAGTGGAGACACATAGTTAGTTGATAAAACACCAAATATTTTCCCACCATACTTGACATAACCACTTTCATTATCGAACATAGATATCAGACTAGTCATTATGATGTCTCTTGCACCAATCCTAACTTTCTTAGATCCTGGAAATCTTATGCTCCCTCTACAATTATCTCTTGGAGATATTAATATTACATAATCTCCTCTATCAATAAGATAACCAGTGCAATTTATGCCATATTTTCTAACTGGATCTGGTAGTGATTTAAAGTAGAAATAATATCCTCTATCTTCATATTCAGGTTTTAGTTCTCTTGGAACTATAAATATAATCGCATTAATCGTCTCTATCACAGCAAATCCATCAAGAATCCCCACGAAGTTTAGTTTCTGGCCTATGAGATCCTCAAGGAAATGCACTTTATCAATGATGCTATCCAATAAATCTATGGTCATCTGAACTCCACTGATTATAACGGTAGGTACGTAAATAGTACAAAAATAATTAACTTAAATATTGAGCATTATCAAAACAAATTTACACTAAATGTTATCAAAAACATAAGTTATTATTAAAGGTAATATTGCTGATGCATCTCCCTCTACTGTTATGTGATCAGCTTTTCTCGAAATCTTGTGCCATGAAATAGCCTCTCTTGTTCTAGCTCCAGAAAGAGATCCATCCCACTCAACAGCTGTGGTTACGTATACAGCTCTATCCAATCCATCCTTGTATTGATTCCACCATATAACATGATGTTTACTTATTCCACCACCAATTATTAGAGCTCCAGTGCGTTTAGAGCTATATATTATTTCATCAAGTTTTGTTTCGTCCAAGAATACGTTTACCTTAAAATCCCTGCGGTCTTGCATAAACAACCATAATTGGTATCCAAATGCTCCATCAGTTATCCCAGGAATAATTACGGGTATATTCCTCTTCCACGCCCACCACAAAATACTTTTCTCTTTCTTAGGACACCTATCAATATATCTCCCTAATAATTTCATTAATTCAAATGTAGATGTTTCTCGTACACCTTCATCATATATTTCGTTAAGAAAATCTCTGGTAACATCTTCAATTATAAGCCCATAGTTCTCCATAGGGATAAATATGTTTCCTAACCTAAAAATATCTAGTTGCGCTAATTCATTATCATCAGCCTCAAACCAACCACCATAATAATCTTTCCAGCATCTAGCTATATCATGGTCTATAGTGCCACAAGTAGTGATAACGACGTCCATTAAACCCCTAGCAATTAATTCCTTTAATACTCCTCTAGTCCCAGTAGCCACGATTGCTGCAGGAAAAGATATGAAATTAGTGCTTTCTTCATCTTTAACCATATCTAGAAGGATTCTTGCAGCATCATAGATTTTTCTTGAAGTGAATCCGCCTGATTTACCGAACATTTCAACTAGTTCAGTTACACTTAGATTCCTTTTTATCTCTATGTCCTCTACTTTTCTTAGACTCTTAATGAATTCCTCTCTATTCTTATTCATCGCTTATCACCTAGATCCTTACAAAATTTGCAATTATGTGTAAAAGAGTTCAAATTTTTCCTCTTTCTAAAAAATCTTATTATTTATATAGAAATATGACTAAGCGGGGGGGTGAGGTTCTATGTCGCTAGTAAGGTACTTAGAGCAAACAGAACTAACGAGATTTCACTATCTTTTGCTAACAATAGCGTTTTTGACATATATGTTCACAGCCATGAACGTACTTTTAATTTCTGGAGTAATTAAAAAAATGATGCAGGAACTAATAAATCCCTGGGGAGGAGCAGGATTCCTAATAAGCATAGGGTTCGCGGGAATGTTCTTTGGTGCCCTTGGTATAGGTAAGCTATCTGATTTGATCGGTAGAAGACTAAGCTTATTATTATCTATAACAATACATGCAGTCTTCACGGCTCTCTGTGGCACAACACATGACTATAATACACTACTAGTATATAGATTTGTAGCTGGATTAGGGTTAGGAGGAGCACTACCTATTCCGGGGGTCTACATATCCGAATACGTGCCCGCTAAATATAGAGGAACTTTTGTAGGTTTGGTTGAAACAGCTTGGGTGTGGGGCGCATTATTAAGTCTATTTATTCCCTTAGTTTTCATAGAAAAAATAGACTGGGAGGGTGTATTTTATTGGGGGCTATTACCACTTATTCTTGTACCATTGATTATCATATACCTCCCTGAATCAATAAGGTACCTAGAGAAGAGCAGGAAAATAGATGAAGCGATAGCTTTACTGAGAAGAAATGGGTTAATCCCACTAGACCTGAAGATAGAAATAAAACCAGAGGAGATAAAGAAGATTAGTTGGAGAAAATTATTCAGTCAGAAATACTTAGTGAGAACAATATTGCTTATGACACTATGGTTTATTCTGGTCTATACGTACTATGGTATATTTATCTGGTTACCTAAAATTCTAGCAGATAGATACAATTTGATAGGAGGTTTATTCTGGAGCTTAATCATAACTCTAGCACAGATACCAGGATACTACAGCGCCGCTTATCTACTTGATAGATTAGGCAGAAAGAGAGTATTAGAGATATATCTCTCACTAGCTGCGATTGGATCACTGATAGTTGGGATCTCTGATTACGTAGAGTTAGGAACAATAAGGTTATTTGGATATGAGATAGGTTCAATTCTCCTATTAGGTTTCCTAGTGATATCTTTCTTTAATCTAGGTGCATGGTCTGGGCTATATACATATACACCCGAACTTTATCCGACGGAGTATAGAGGGACAGGTGCAGGTGTTGCTGCAGCTACTGGAAGAATAGCGGGTATATTGGCACCAATAATAACTGAAATTATATCTTTAGGTGGGGCTCAATTATTGACAGCCTATGTGGCTTTCTTTATCCTCCATATGATTGGTGCAATATCAGTAGTAGCTTTAGGAATAGAGACTAAAGGGCTGACATTGGAAGAGATTTCTGAATAATCTAATTTACTTTCTTTCATTTAATATATTATGAGAAATAAATCTAAAATTAATGATGATAACTATCTGGGAACATTACTTCTTCTTCAGTTACTAGAACTTCATCTACGATATGTGTCTTCAATCTGATTGATTCACATATCTTGCATACATACTCATATGCTTCTTTAGCGGTACCTTTACCTTCATAAATTAATTCAGCTAATTTCTCAATGTTGCTTAGAATGTCATTATGATTTTTGATTAAATTATAAGCTTTTGCTCCCCTTTTAGATCTTAAGTAATGACTTATTGCTGCTTGAGTTAAACCCATTTTCTTGGCAGCCTCTATTTGCGTTAATCCATGTTTCTCAATCAAATGTTCAGCAATTATTGCTCTTATCGCAGGGAGAAAGTTTTTAGTAAATATTTCGCAATAAAATTTCAAAAGTTTCCACCACGCTTAACAGTTATTAACTTTATTCTAATAAACTTTTACGTTTATTAAAAATGGATTACATAGTTATATATTTAAATCTTCTATAAAGACACCAAATTCAAAGTCATAGGTGATATATTTGAGCACAGCATTGATAGATAAAGTGAAAGAAATTGCTTCAGGTAAACTATTTGGGCACTTCATCTATAGGGCGGCAGATGAAGTCATTAAGGTATTCCCAAATGAAGATTTATATGTCGCTGAAGCAGGATTCACGCCCTCTGGAAAAATTCATCTGGGTAATTTTAATGACCTTTGCATAACTTATGCGTTAATTCAAGTACTTGAGTTCTGGGGTTATAAAGGAAGAGCTATAGTAGCTATAGATTCAAGAGACCCATTTAGACAAGCTCCTATATTTGCGCCAGAAGAATTCAAAAAGAAGGAAAGTGAGTTAAGAGGCCTACCATTCGACGAGATAGAGGATCCATGGGGTTGCCACGAAAACTTTGCAGAGCACTTTATAGCACCAGTAATAGAGAGTTTTAAGGATTATGGTCTAAAAATAGATGCTATAAGAGCTCATGAAATTCATAGTGATCCTAAATACATAGAGCTACTTAAAACTGTTTTACTAGAAAGAGAGATAGTGAGAGACATAATTAATGAAGTGAGAAAGAGAGCTGGGCATAAGAATTTATACCCTCCAAACTGGATACCTTATAGACCAAAATGTGCTAATTGTGGGAGAATGGACGAAGAAGTTATTCCACTCAATGTTTCTGACGATGGTAGGTATATCAGATACAAATGCAATCATTGTGGGCATGAGGGGGAGGCATATATAAAGAGAGCTGAGGGAAAGCCTCCGTTTAGAATTGATTGGCCTTTGAGATGGATGTTGTTTGGTGTGCATTTTGAACCTATGGGAAAGGACCTAATGGCTAGTGGTAGCAGTTATGATACTGGTAAAGCTCTAATGGAAAACTTCTTTAAAAGAAAAGCACCTCTATCAGTTTTTTATGATTTTATTTACTGGATACCCCCTGAAGATGCATCACGTGAGACAAAACTAAAATTCTCTAAGAGACGAGGGATAGGATTCGGTATGAAAGAATGGTTAAAATACGCTCCACCAGAAGTGTTAAAATACATAATTCTCAGAAGACAGATAGAAAACATATATCAGGAAAGTCTCAAGCACATTGATTTTTCATCATTAGATATACCAAGTTATGTTGAGGCATATGATAGACTTGAAGCTAAATTTTATGACTTGATAGAGGGAAATTTGAGTTTACCAAAGCCAGATGTTGATAGAATTTACGCCACTTACATACTATCTCAGGTTGATATCGGAAAGTTGCATCCCCGAAAACCACATAGAATCTCGTATAATGTAATGATAGATGCTGCTTTATGGATGGATGATGTTGATGATGGATTAAGAATGTTAGCAAGGATGAGGCAATTACCTAAGAATCTTACGGATAGGGAGTTAAAAGATATTCGTGAAAGATTAATACGGGTCTGGAACTGGGTCAAGGAATTTTATAGGCCATCTTTCCCAGATCTAGAGAGCGTAGTTGATAAATTAAGTATTAATCAATTGAGGGCTCTAGTTAGTTTCTTGGAGCGAGCATTAATTATCGATATTAATGAAGTAAGGATGGATATTCTGAGAGAAATAGTTAAAGAGGTCGCTACGGAATTAGGATTAAAGCCGAAGGAAATTTATCAATCACTATACTTAGTTACACTAAATCAGATTGAAGGTCCTCCAATCGTTAGATTGTTCAAAAAGGAGTTTGTTAGAGACCATTTAAATAAAGTTTTAAACATACTGAAAAATAAAATTAAGTAGATGTGACCGGCCATGGATAATATCCCAAGAAACAAGGAAGAGTTAGCGTCTAGAATTGATCATACATTACTTAAACCCTACGCAACTCGTAAAGATTTCGAAAAGCTAGTTCAGGAAGCAGAGAAATACGGATTTAGAGCTGTATGTGTCCCTCAATATTGGGTTCCGCTTGTAAGAGAATTGCTTTGGGACAAAAGTATAAAAGTTGTCACGGTGGTAGGTTTCCCTTTCGGATACAATGCTACTTTAGCTAAAGTTAAGGAAGCGGAGATAGCTAAGGAATTGGGTGCTGATGAGATTGATATGGTTATGAATATCTCAGCTTTTAAGTCTGGTAACTATGATGATGTAGCAAACGATATTAGATCAGTAGTGGTTGCAGCTAATCCACTACCAGTGAAGGTAATAATTGAAACAAGTTATCTTGATGAGGATGAGATAAGAAGGGCAGCAAAAATAGCAGTTGAAAATGGAGCTAAATTTGTTAAAACGAATACTGGGTTTGGTGCGCGTGGTGCTAACATAGATGATGTGCGCATAATTAAAGAAACGGTTGGTGATAAGGCTAAAATCAAAGCTGCAGGGGGGATAAGGAATGCGGAGCAAGCATTAAGATTCATTAAAGCTGGTGCTGATGTGATAGGTGCTAGTGCTGGAGTAAATATTGTTAAGACATTCACTGAAGACATTCTAGATAAACTCGATATCGAGTGAGTTGAGATAAGTTTGTTGAATGAGAATCCATATAATGCAGTTATAGTCAGGATATTGGGTGAAATACCTATTAAAAGCGAAGCAGTAAGATCTATATGGGAGCGTAAAATATATCATAGAATTATCCATAGGGTAAAAGATCTAGGGGGGGTCGAGAGACGTAGAGGATACTTTTTTATAAAAACAAATTATCCATTCAGGGTTATTGATGCTCTAAAATCTCTCTTTGGAATAAGCTCATTAATACCCGCGATAATGTGCTCAGGAGAATTAGATGAAATCAAGCAAAGTGCTGCAATGTTAGCCAATTATCAACGTGATTTACTCCTTGAGAGGGGAATTAAACCTGAGTCATTTGCCATTATTTCCAAAAAAGTTATAAGTAAGGAGTTTGGTACTACAGAGATACGTTATGATGTTGGTCAATTCGTAAAGGATTCTTTGGGTCTAGAAGTTAATCTAGATAATCCAGATATTCCAATTTACATAGAGGTAAGACACAAAGAAGCTTTCATTTATTCTCAAATAATACGTGTAGCTGGTGGATTACCAGTAGGTGTGCAAGATAGGATAATAATGTTAACAACACTAGATCTTGAATCGATAGTCTCTATCTGGTTGTTAATGAAGAGAGGGTGTCCAATTACAGTACTGTACTTCATAACATACGAGGATAAAGAACTAGTTGATAAGTTTAAAGACATTCTGATGAAGATTTTCGAGAAATCCTGTGAGGGATTATGTCGGGTCTTTATGATTCCAATTCATGACAAAATACGACAGTTGCGTTCGAATGTACCTAAAGATTATTTATGGCTTATTGCGCTTAAATTCATGGTTACCCTCGCTGAAAAAGCTTTGAATACGGAGAAGGCGAGAGGTATAGCTATAGGTATAAGAGGAACAATAGATGCTGAGATGGAGAAATTATTAAGATTGCTTAAGTCAGATAAAACAACGTTGCATTATCCAGTTTTGACATATACAGATTCAGAAATCAAGAACATTCTTAATAAGATAGAGAAATTATTGGACATAGATATACCTGAATTAAAAAAGGATTATTCGATAATATATAGAGTGAGAAGAACGGCGAGAAAAATTAATCCAGAGCGTTTTATGAAGTACTGGGATGCATTAAGTCGCCAAAATTAATCTTCCTCAGTTATAGTAAAATAAGCGGTTACTTTTAACTCAAAGTTATCCACTTTGATTCGCTTAAACGAGGTAGATGTGTTAACTATTTCCTTATCTTTCTCAAGTACTGATGACGGAACAGCAGTTGTAACCCACTCAGCTCTCCAAACGTTAATCCCATGCTTTTCGTAATTATATCCTGAAGCATCATCTTTCCTATCTTCGAATATCTCGTAGTACCATAGCTCAATAAGCCATTCTCCTATTAAATCTAGTTTCCTTAATTTATTGATACACATTTTAGCTAGATCCTTATCAATTAGCTTTCTCTCTACGCTCTTTATTAACTTATTTCTTTCAACATCACCCATATTTCTTATTAACTTAAATGGTATCAAGGATTCAGCATACCATGTTAGTCTCGCTCTAGGCACGTATCTTCACCGTGCTACAAAATAATTATCTCGCTAGAAAATCTTTTTATAATAGAGAATTAGAGATAATTAAGTTTATTGCAAGATTTAAGTTATTTGCATTGTATACTTGGTTTTAATCATTTCAACCGAGAATGTATTTGGTGAACAGATTGGTTATAAAAATTAGATTACCGAATGGAAGGATTATAGAGGGAGAAAAAGGCAAAAGAATACTTGATGTAATTGGGTATAACATAGGATTGGTAGCAAGATATAATTGTAAATTGGTAGATTTAAGCACAATTATGGATGATGAAGGCGAGATAGAGATACTCGATTTTAATGATGCCGATGGAAAATATGTGTTTTGGCATACTGCAGCCCACATTTTAGCTCATGCTGTAAAAGAATTATATCCAGATTACAAGCTCGGTATAGGTCACCCAACTGAGAATGGTTTTTTCTATGAGTTCTATACATTTGAAAAACCATTTACATCGGAGGATTTATCTCGCATCGAGGAAAAAATGCAGGAGATAATATCTAAGAATTACCCAATAAAGAGAATTATGTTATCTAGAGATAAAGCGATTGAATTATTTAAAAATCGAGGAGAAGATTTCAAGGTGGAACTGCTAAATGAGATGAGTGAAGAGGAAGTCTCGATATATGAACAAGGTTCTTTTAGAGATCTATGTAGAGGTCCGCACTTATCTTCAACAAGTATCGTTAAGCACATAAAATTATTATCTGTCTCCTCAACTTACTGGAAAGGGATAGAGGGTAACCCGAGTATGCAGAGGATTTATGGAGTTGCTTTCCCAGAGAAAAAGATGCTAGATGATTACTTAAAAATGTTAGAAGAAGCTAAAAAGAGGGATCATAGATTCTTAGGACCGAAGCTAGAGATATTTGATTTGTTCGAGGAAGTAGCGGGCCCAGGGCTAGTTTATTGGCTACCTAAAGGAGCCTTGATGAGGCGGTTAATAGAGGATTTCCTAGTAAAAATTCATTTAAAAAATGGATATCAACTAGTCTACACTCCTCACATAGCTAGGATAAAGCTATATGAGATTTCTGGTCACATAAAGTACTATAAAGAAAACATGTTCATGTTTGATATCGAGAATAATAAATATGCTATAAAACCCATGAATTGTCCCGGCCATATACTTATTTATAAATCGAGGAAGAGGAGTTATAAGGAGCTTCCATTGAGATTCTTTGAGCTAGGAACAGTCTATAGAAATGAGAAGTCAGGCGTACTTCATGGATCATTAAGAGTAAGAGGGTTTACACAGGATGATGGGCACATATTTTGTACCCCCGAGCAGTTAGAAAGCGAGATATTAAATCTAATAGACTTGACGACAAAAATAATGAACGCATTTAACTTTAAGTTCTCAGCTAAGCTCTCGATAAGGGATCCTATGAATAAAGAAAAGTATATGGGTAATGATGAGGATTGGGAGAAAGCCGAAAAAGCGCTTGCTAGAGCACTAGAGCTAAGAAAAATACCTTATACTGTTGAAGAAGGTGAAGCAGCATTTTATGGTCCTAAGATAGATATTTTCATGACAGATGTTCTAGGGAGAAAATGGCAACTCACAACAATACAACTAGATTTCAATCTACCTAGACGCTTCAAGGCAATGTACGTTGACAAGGATAACACAGAGAAGTACACAGTGATGATACATCGTGCGATAATAGGGTCTATAGAGAGGTTCTTCGGTATTTTAATAGAGCATTTTGGTGGAGATTTTCCTTTGTGGCTAGCACCTACACAAGCTGTAGTTCTTCCAATAAGTGAATCAATTCTTGATTACGCACGGCAAATATACAGGAAATTGATGGATAATGATGTTAGAGTCGAGCTAGATGATAGACCACTCACACTTAACAAGAGAATAAGAGATGCAGAGCTAAAGAAAATTCCGTATGTGCTTGTAGTAGGCGAGCGTGAAAAGCAATCAGGAAAAATTGCGGTAAGGAAGAGAAAAGAGGGAAATTTAGGAACTATGAGTATAGATGATTTCATAGAAATAATAAAGAAGTCGTATCCAAAAATTGAGTGATTATAACCCCTTATGGAGGTAGCTTAGCTAGCATCTCTTCTATTTCTTTTGGTATAGCTTTATAACCCTCAGACCTCCATATTTCTAATGATTTACTTAGATATGTTCTCGCGAAGTGGATTATTTCGCCATCAGATTTGAACTTCACGTAGTATTCAGTCAATACCTCTCCAGCTCTCTTGTAAAATATTGCTACTTCAAACTTATTTTCGTCAGGATCTCTCACTAGTGCTTGGGAATAATCTATTAAGTCTCTTAATATTATCTCGCACTTCTGTTTATCGTTAGAGAGTTTAATTGCCTTATAAACAGCATCTATATAATTATCGACAATCTCCCTAGAGAATTCACCTTTATGTATCGCCCAGGTTATCAATCTCCGTAAGATATCTATTGAGTGTGTTAAAGTTTTCTCTTTTAAGCTCGCTAATTGCATTCTAGAAGCAGTAGTAACTATCGCCATCACATTATTAATTAATGCAGCAAATCTCCCAGGATCAGCCTGGGAATCTATCTCCTTAATATCATTATCACCAAAGCTAGCGAGCAATCGGATTAAGTAAAATAACTCCTTTGGTGTTTCACCTAGTCTCAATGCCGACTTACTCATGATAAATACAACTGGCGATACTCTTGATATGAAATCTAATAAAGTGATTCTATTTCTGGCATAGAGCTTGTAAAAGAAATAAAATGCTTCTTTAGATAAATTCGAGCCTTCTCTCCAGATTTTATCCTTCATATCACCGTTAGTGACCCAACCAAGATACATTAATAAGTGAAGTATCAATTGGTAGAAGTCGAAGTATGTACCTATACTTAGTGGGGGAGAAGCTTTTATGATCTCATATACATCCTCCATGACGAGATTGTAGGCATCCAGTAATATTTGTTGTCTATCCTTGATCGACAATCCATAAGATTCAGCTGCAGCGAGAGAAGATAATATATACGGTCTAATACTAGATAGTGCATAAATACTAGTCTCTATAACTTCTTTCTTCCGTGATGAAAGTAATTTTCTAATCAACGTCTTTCCTAGCAGAGATTTGTACTTATCTTTGATCTCCATGTAATGCAATTTATTATCGGTCAGATATTTCTGGACATCTAACCATGTTTTAGGCGCATAAAGAGACTCAAACATCTCTATTTCTTTTAACGTACTATAAGTGATCTCATAAAGGATATTAGATTTATTCCTATAGTAATTAATTAACTCGTCTCCAAGTGGTGATTTAAGTACATATCTAGAGACCGAAAACAACAATACAGAATAAACATCTTTCATTTTACTATCAGAGTTTCTAAATATCTCTGCTATCTCCTCTATATGTGAAGTTAAGAAGTTTCTATACTCAGCAAACTTGCCCTCAAGAGCGGATTCCACTTCTTTCTTAATTAATTCTGCTATTAGTGGATTAACAGATTGTACTTCAAAATCCATTAGACCCTTAATATCTGTCTTACTAAGCGACTTAAAATTCGGTGGCATTCTTAATATCATTAAACCTATCTTGATACCTAGCAATGAACCTATATCGCTAAAGCTTTCTATTGATCTGAGAGAATAAGCTTTGCTATAAGCATCTAATAATCTCCACTCAAAGAAATTTTTAATGCATTCATCAAGCGTTTTTTCTGGATCCGAAGGGCCTTCTGTCTTAGGTATAAATCTATTTTTTAATTCCTCTTCTTTCTCTAATCTAGCAAAATCTTTCATCTCTCTATTAATCTGGATAGCTATCTCAGTTGAGAGCCCACTAAAAATCACTTTTGATAGATCTACTATCTCTGAAAAACTGGGAAGTTCGGGAGATACCTTTAGGAAATCATCTATAATCCTGAGAACGGTGTCTTGGAGAGTTCCAGTAACAAGGTTAAAAGATTCTTTAGGAATAACTCTATCGATTTTATTTACTAATTCTCTAGCTTTTATTTCCGAAGCGATATCCTCTTTATCGGTAGCAACTACAACTAATACTTCAGGGTTAACATTACTTGTTAAGATATACAGTCGATAATTACCATACTCCATAGCTCTTAGTAAACCCATACCCATTTCTTCAGACAAACTAATAGCCACTGACATCAAGGGGCTTAATATCTCTGACTTTTCGAAGCCACATTGCGCTATAGGTAAACCAGATTTTAAAAGTATTATTACTCCTCTTATCATTACAGACCCTCCAGAGGGCTTATGAATACCTTAAAAGAGCTAGCAGAACAATTATAAATTTTTTTAGTCCTCTTTTGATTAATATAATAAAGATATAATTAAATTATTTAAATTCCTTTGCGATTATAAGAGAGAATTAATTTCTTTAAATCTAACTAATATATCATGTAAATATATTAGAATAGAAATTAAATTAATTAAACGTAAAACTGGAGGAAATCAATTTATTTGATTCATAATCCATATATTATAGTTCTAAATTATTACTTTTCTAATCGATATTTGTAATTCAATGATGATAGTAAATTAAATAAAAGTAGTATTAAGCTATATTCTCATAAAAATCCGTAGAAAATGATTTGTAAATTATATTAGAATTTATTTAGCTAAGTATAATATAAAACCTATAGCAATCACTATAGATGTTGTAACCCAAATAATCCAATCAAGGAAGCTAGTTATAACAAAAAGGCCAGTTAGTATCGAAGCTATCAATGGCAATATTGGGAATTTACCAATAGATAGGGGTATTTTGAAAGCTCTTTTAGTGCCGGGTTTTGTGTATCTCAAAACTATGACAGAAATATTAACAATGATGAAAGCTAGTAGGGCGGCTAATGACGCTGTCTTACCAACTAGATCAATTAATTTATATTCTATACCTCCAATCACTAGCTTCCAACCAGTTATCATTGGGAAATATAGAGTTATGAATACTATCATAATTGATATTAAGCCAGCTAAAATAACCGAGATATAAGGTGTTCTTCTTATGGAATCGACTTTTGCTAATCCTCGATGGAGTATATGCTCATCAGCTAGTCCGTACATTAATCGCGACGATGAAACTAGAAATCCGAGTACAGTATTTGTGGTAGAAAAAAGCGCTATAGCCATCAATAAATAATAGGATTCACTCAACGCAACTTGAGCAGCATCAGCTAGAGGTGCATGTGATTCCGCTAGAGCATCCCAGGGTAAAAGGCGGACTATAGCTAAACTCACCAATATATATAGCGTTGAACAAGCTAGTAAAGCCAATATGATTGCTTTTGGCATAGTTCTCTCGGGGTCTTTAGTTTCTTCACTTAGAGTTGGTTGAAGTTCAAAACCAGTGAACGCAAAATAAAATATAGCGGCACCCAGCATCACACCTAATAATGGATCAAAGCCAGTGGATATATTTAGGTACGAGGGGTTTCTTGGCCCAAAAATAAATCCCAATAGCACAATAAATACGAGTCCACCAGCCTCAACAAACGTAAAGATAAGAGTTAGTAAAGCCGATTCTTCAATACCATACCAATTAAGTACTGAAAGCAGAATTATCAATATTACAGTTATCCACGGTATCAGAGATGGGTCCCAGTTCAATAATGCCACAAAATATCTTGAGAAACCTATCCCAGCTGTAGCTGCTCCACTTATTCCCTCGAATACGATTAACCATCCAGCGATAAAGCCTAGTATCTCATGCTTAGGAAAAGCCTCTTTAACATACCTATGCGTACTAGATGCAAAGGGATACATAGATGATAATTCAGCGTAAGAGAGACCAGTCATTATAGCGATTAATGTTGCGAATAGGACGCTTAACCATATTGCGTCTCTTGCAAAAGCTGCGGCACGTCCTACTAGAACATATATACCCGCACCTAGAATTAATCCTATACCGAAGAATGTTGTGTATCCGAGTCCTAGAGCTCTCTTTAATGATGATTCTTTGTTTTCTGGCATTATTAATTCCTTATTAATTTTTTAATAAGATCAAGTTAAAAATGCTAGAACAAATCTTCTTTCTGATAAATAATTTAAAACAGTTGTGTTTATGTTTTCACAAAAGTTCTAGTATTTCTTTCTTCTTGTCTTCGGAAAAGTTCCTTAAGAGTAAGTCAAGCGAATTATAATTAATACCAATTTCCTTCATCTTATCTATTATCCCGTAGATCGCATCCTTCTTCAT
>JAHQWF010000037.1 GCA_029856055.1 Candidatus Njordarchaeota archaeon
AAGATTAAGTTTTATTTTAGCCGAATAGGGCTGCTAGGCCTGATACGGCTTCTTCTTCCTCCTCCTTCTTTTCTTCTTCTTTCTTTTCTTCTTTCGCTGGTTTCTCCTCCTTCTCCTCAGCAGAGGTCAGGGGAATAGCTTTTACTAGATTCTTAAGATCATCAGGCAGAGCATTTGGATCTATTTTATTTACCTCTATGATTGAGTTCTTAGCGATATCAATGGCTTTAAATATTAAGAATTCTATTGCTTCTGGAATCGGTGTATCCGTGTATATTGCTAATTTTAGTGCATCATGTATTGCGTTTTGCAGCAGAAATCCTATTGCTTCAGCAATAGGTATACTCAAATGAATCGAAATTTTGATTGCGTCACTAATAGCTCCTGCAACTAGTTCTTCATATTCTTCGATCGGTTTCAATAAGACATCCGATTTGATTATTCCTCTCCCATCAATCGCAGCTAGGACCTTTGGTTTTACTTCAAAAGGTATAATGTCCAATAACTGAAGTACCTTAGCGACCTGTGTTGATATACGTTGTCCTCGCTTGACCAACAATGTGTCTTCCATGACCCAAAGTTCACCTTTTATTATTCTAGAGGGTATATTGGCTAGTCTTAAATCAGTCATTGCAGGCCCAGGTTTAAGTCCTGTATTTCCCTTTGGTATTACTATATCATATGGTGCGATTTTACCGGGCTTTGCTGGCTGTTTTTCCCGGATGCTATTGATAATTCTACTTATCTCAAAAACATCTCTATTCGTAAATACAAATGCTCTCATACCAGTTAAATAATCATAAAGCGGTTTCAAGTGGGGTTTCTCGTCGATTATTGAGTCCAAAGCTTTTTTAACTAGAGTATTCTTAACAACCACAATTTGTCCAAAACCATACAGTTTCTCTCGCATCTCTTTCATCATATTTGCTGGGATATCTTTAAAATCGAATATGATTATTTTATCATAGTTTCTAAATAACTCAGTAAGCTTCTGTACTTGTCTTAGTTTTCTCTCCGGCACGGGTTTTTTTCGTTCATAAGACATTAGGCTCATTTATAATCACTCTCTGTAATTTTTAACTAGCTTTTTTTCTGGGCGATATATCTACTTTAACTGGTGGACCCATAGTTGTCTTTATGTGTATTGATCGAATATTTCTCCAACCCTTTGGAAGTTTGTTTTTGACAAATAGTATAAATGAAACAATGTTTTCAGCTAGTTCCTCATCTTTCATGTTAATATGACCTACCTTTGCGTGTATTGTTGGACTCTTATGTAATCTAACTGAAATAGTTCTTTTAGCATCACTTATTACACCAGCTATATCATCATTTATTCCAACGGGTATAGGCATTTTATTTCTCGGGCTTAGAATTTTTCCAAAATATCGCCCTATTAGACCCATTAGCGATGAACTACTAAAGAAAACTCTATTTTTGCGAGCTAATTTCTTGAATTGTCTTATATTTGAACTAAATTCTTCTAACTTAGCTCTATCAATTATAATTATCTCGTTTGATCCCAGTGATCTTAGAGCTGTTATATGAGTATCATCCGCAAAAAAGACGATTTTATCATTTTCTGCAACAGGGTAAGGCAACTTTATTCTGGCTCTTATCCTGTTCTCAGGCTTTTTTAAATCAACGTCTTTGATCGATATTTGTACTTCTACAGCTTCATTGAAATTACGTTTTGGCGTGATTTCTCGCATCTTTCGTATGGCTTTGAGTACCATGGTTAATAACTCTTTTTCTGAGACACTCATAGTAGGCACCAATTCTCATTAACTCATGATACAGATCTGCCTAGTAACTTTTCCTCATTATGAACTATTAATAAAAAGCTTATTGTTCTATAAAAAAGAGAAAGATCGATAATTAGATATAATAATGTTTCCACTTGTGCTTAACACATAGAAATTATTAGATTGTTGGAGCCGCCGGCGGGATTTGAACCCGCGACCCCGGGCTTACGAGGCCCGTGCTCTACCACTGAGCTACGGCGGCAAGTGGCATCAGGTTTGTCGCCCCACCCTTTTGTGCGGCTGTGCTCATTTTCAGTTCGCACAGCCTGTTGCCCCGCCAACTAACACCCATCTATCATCGGATCGCATTTCCTGCTTTCCTCAAGTGGGCTCTCTGTGCGGAGCTTTTTTACATCAGGTGGGGCTAATTATTATTCTATGTTGCTACTACTTTTTAATTTTAGTTTTTCAGTTCAGGTTTATTTATTATTATAAATCCCTTTGATGTAAGTAATAGGTGCTTAATTATTTCCTCTCGTAACCTAATGTTTGATTTAGTTGATAACCATCTTGAACCAATCGATGGGATATTCTCAACACAGACTAGTGATAAAATTCTGACTCTTCTTCTCCTATAAAATCTATAAAATCTATCTGTGAATTCTATGAATAATTGCCAGCGCCGAGGTAGTGCGTACTTTTCGTGTTCTGGTACGCTGATCCAAATCTTATAGCCATTATTGAGTACGTCAGTTATTAGAGATAACAGGACACTAATTTGCTTAATTAATCTTCTAGTCCATATTTTTCCAACCAGAAAACGAATTGGAAATACATCATCTAGTATTAATAAAGTGTTATGAGAGCGTCTTAGAGATAATTTCCCAAGTAATCTGATTAGCTTATTGATATTACTGAATCTAACAAATCTAATAGCACCCGAGCTGTATTTGATCGCTTTTCTTAGACGCCTTTCTATTTTCCTATCTCTTTCCCTATCTGTTCCAACAAATAGGATGTTTTCGCCAGTGATAGACAGATTCAGAGCAAGTTGAATAAGAAATGTTGTTTTACCTACGCCGCGTCTTCCATAAATTATATTGAATTGATTTGATTGGCCAATTATATTTCCAATTAAATCATTGTTTATATCAGACATAGCTGAGCCATTCTGCAAAATCATCATTCTTTGTGCTTTGAATTATCTGTGATTTATGCATTTAAAAGTAAATATACTTTAACAACTCATTAACTTATTTTAAGTATTGTGTACGAGTAGTTTCTGTGTGAGTAATGAGGAAAAAAATCGAAAAAAGAATATACAGAGAAGTAATTTATACAGCGGAACATTGGAGTCTATTAAGAGAGAAGCGAGAAAAAGCTAGTAAAATACTAAATCTCCTCGAAAAGCAAGGTATAAAGGGTTATTTGTATGGTTCCGTAGCTAGAGGTGACGTCCATAAAGATAGCGACGTAGATATAATAATATTTTCTCCCCCTCCAATCTATATGCTAGAACTGCTTATTGAGGAGGAATACGGAAGAATATACGCAAGGGAGATTGTTCAAGCCACACCGAATCATGCTATAAAACTGCATATCTACATTGATCCGTATACGGTAGTTACTGCCCCGCTAGTTCCTCTTAGCAAATTAGAACATGAATTCTACAGGTTTGGGGGAATTATAGAAAGCAACCAAGCTAGAGATCTACGTAACAGAGTGCCAGGTGTTGACAAGAGATTGGTTCTTATCATACCTACAGAACAAGGGCATGTGGAACAATCTATAATAGGTATTGAGTCTTATGTGGCGAAGCTACTTAATGTATCCATAGACATTGTTAAAGAGCGGATCAGAGTATTATCTAAGAGGGACGAGAAAGGTAGAACAGGAGTCTTTGTAAAAAGAGTTTTACTACCAGATGAATTCGTGGATGAGGTGTTACGCAAGTTAATAAGGTCTAATCCAAAATTGAGAAACTTAATTAAGAAGAGGGGATTATTAGTATAATTGGTGGTTCATAATGCTTATAGGTTTAGTAGGAAAACCAAACTCTGGTAAAACAACTTTTTTTAACGCTGCAACGGCAGGAAATGCAAAGGTTGCAGATTATCCCTTCACAACTATCGAGCCTAACGTTGGTGTTGCCTTCGTTACACAAGAATGCGTCTGTAGAGAATTCGGAGTTAAGGATAATCCAAAAAACTCCCTATGTATAGACGGTATAAGGCACATTCCAGTCAAATTAATTGATGTTGCAGGACTAGTTCCAGACGCATGGAAAGGCCGAGGATTAGGAAATAAGTTTCTCGATGATCTAAGACAAGCTGATGTTTTAATTCACGTTGTTGATGCATCCGGGTCTTTCGATGCAGATGGTAGGCCATTGGGCAAGCCTGGTCTTTGGGATCCATTAAAAGATATTGAGTTCTTGGAGGACGAGATAGTTAGATGGATGTATCAAATTCTTAAAAGAGATTGGGATAAATGGGCTAGAAGAATTGAGGTAGAGAGGAGAGATTTTGTTACTAGCATGGCTGAAAGATTATCAGGATTATCAATAAAGATCGAACATATAAAAGAGGTGCTGAAACGTTTAGACTTGGATATTGAGAAACCTAGACAATGGACGGATGACGAGCTTTATTTCTTTGCTAAGGAATTAAGGAAAATAGCAAAACCCATATTAATCGTAGCTAATAAAATCGATATACCCAAGGCTGAAGAGAATTACCAGCGTATGTTAGATAAAGGTATAGATGCAATTCCTGCATCTGCATTAGCAGAATGGGCCCTAATACAATACGCTGATAAGGATATAATTAAATATGTACGTGGTTCCGATCACTTCGAGATTCTAGATCCAAACAAATTAAATGAGCGAGAAAGAAAGCTCTTTGAAAAAATTAGTGAGATACTAGAGAAGTGGAAAGGAACGGGGGTTCAGAAAGCTTTGAATAAGGCCGTTTTCGATATCGGTAAAATGATAACAGTTTATCCTGTCGAAGATGCAAGTAAATTGAGCGATAAGAAAGGAAATGTACTACCAGATGTCTTCTTGGTTAGAGAGGGAACGAGAGTACGCGAGTTTGCATCGTTGATCCATACGGATCTAGCGAAAACATTTCTGTATGCCATTGATGTTAGATCTAAGAAGAAGCTTCCCGAGGATTACATTCTAAGAAACAGAGATGTAATTAAAATAGTTGCAGCTGGAGCGAGAGGTTGATAATAACGTATTTTTTTATTATTGTTTTGAAAGATATTCAACTAACTTAGGATACATATCCGAGAAATCTTTGATCTCAATTTCATGATCGATACCAAGTTTATGCGTTGCCCGACGTATAGCCTCCTTAGCTATTTTCAGCGCATCCTTAGTTATCCAAATTTCCATTATGATTTGGTTTATCCTGACTATTGCGGCTCTATCCACGGGTTTACCAAATGCTTTTCTCATTCCTTGCTGAATTCTGTCTGCTCCAGCAACCCCCAAGAATTTTGTTTCACGTAACACGTGATGGGGATAAGTTCTGATTCTCATAAAGTAATTTCCCCTACCAAGTTTCTTAGTCAAGTACCTATTAGCTGTTATCCTTGCTGCCTCAAGGGCTCTATCTAATAGCATTACTCTCTGTCGAGATTTTAGCAAGACTACATAGTCATATTTGTAGTTAGGATTACCTATCTCTAGTATCCGTAATCTAGGTTGCGGCATCGATTTAATATACTCCTTCCTAGTATAGGGTTTCTTTGGAGGAACCTTGTAACAGTAAGCGGGTCTCTTAGTAGGTGACATTATTTCTCCCCATTAAATAGTGCTGATATATGAATTGTTCAAGTGAACCTAATAAAAATTTTCTGTGGAAATAAAAATTAGAAAAAATAGTTTGTTGAGTACTATATGAATTTTTTTACACGTGCTAGTCTTGGGAAAGGTATAGTGTCACGTATATGATCTAATTTCAATATCCACCAAATAAGTCGTTCTACTCCAAGACCAAAGCCACTGTGAGGTACGCTACCATAGCGCCTTAAATCTAGATACCAAGAGTACGCCTCTGGATCAAAGCCTTCTTTTCTTATTCTATCTACTAAAATATCTATGTTATCCTCACGTTCACTACCCCCAATTATCTCCCCATAGCCTTCTGGAGCCAATAGATCTGCTGCAAGACATGTTTCTGGTCCTTTTGGATCTAACTTAACATAAAATGGCTTTAAGTGCGAAGGGAAATGCGTTAAGAAGAATGGTTGTCCTATTTCTTCTGACAAGACTTTTTCTTCATCTGCGCCTATATCGTCACCCCATCTAATATCTACATTGTGTTGCTGTAAGATATCAATTGCTTCATCGTATGATATACGTTTAAATGGCGGTTTTATTTCCTCTAGATGTTCAATGTTTCCTCTAAATTCCTCAATGATATGTCTAGTAACAGGATTTTTCAACAATCCCTGGATTATATAGCTGATGAGTTCTTCTTGTACTCTGAGATTATCTTTGAATCGGTACCAAGCTGCTTCTGCTTCAAGATGCCAATATTCAGCTAAATGTCTTCGGGTTCTTGATTTCTCTGCTCTAAACGATGGGGTTAGGCTCCATACTTTCCCTAATGAGAATACCATTACTTCTAAGTAGAGTTGAGCTGATTGAGATAGATATGCCTTTGAGTTATCGAAATATTTTATTTCAAATAGCGTTGCTCCTCCTTCTACAGCAGTGGATACTATGATCGGCGGGGACACTTCATACCAATTATTAACCATAAAATATTCTCGAGCAAGTCTAAGTAAGTGATCCCTAATTACCCAAATTTTTGTGTATCTATTAGATCTAATAGCTAAGTGACGCCACTGCATCAGAACTTCTGGTGGATGAGATTTCTTGCCGAGAGGATAAGGTGTCTCGGCAATATGTGTTATATCTATATTCCTAGCGTATAGTTCAATTCCTCTTGGCGCGCGGGGGTTTTCTACAAGTTCTCCCTCAACCAATAGCGAGCTCTCTCGAGTTATTTTTTTGAGGTTACGCCATGTTTCTTCACGTATTTTTTCTTTTTTTATAACTATCTGCAGGGGATTCCAAGGTTCTTTTACAGTTCTCAAATCGATAAAGACTATATTACCATGCTCTCTCTTTCTAATTACCCATCCCATTAATCTAACGACAGATTTTCCAACGGCATCACCTCAAATCCATATTATTCTGAAGGCGCCTCCTTATTATAAATCTATTTTTAAATTAGCTGAGTTAGTTAATCTGGATATTCAAACACAATATATGAGTTGTACATAAATAAAATTCTAATTGTAAGTAATGAATGAACTATGTAACTAAATCACATAATTAAAATAAGTGGTACCTAGAATGTATTACGAAGTTATCTGGGTAGGTAGAGGTGGTCAAGGAGCAGTAACAGCTTCGAGAATATTGGCGAAAGCATTAAATAGAGAAAAGATATGGGCTCAAGCAATCGTTTTCTTTGGAGCAGAGCGAAGAGGCGCGCCCGTCTATGCATATAATAGGATATCCGATCAACCTATAAAATATCATCATTTCGTAACAGATGCTGATGTGATTGTGATTTTTGAACCTAGTTTAATTAAACTTACGAATGTTTTGAGCAGAGCTAGAGATAATGCTACTGTTATAATTAATTCAGCTGGAAGATCGGAAGATATGGATAGTGAGCTTCATAAGTATAGATTAGCGGTTGTAGATGCCACATCAATAGCTCTACAATTAAATCTGCTCGTAGCTGGCATTCCAGTAATAAATACGGCTATGATAGGTGCATTTGCTAAAGCTATGGGGTTCCCCTTAATAGATTCTGTTAAGGAGGTCATTAAAGAAGCATGGCCAGGAAAAATGGGTGAACTAAACGCTCAAGCTTCGGAAAAAGCATACCGAGAAACAAGAATTTTAGAAAATATTAAATCGGTGAGTTAGATGAGTGAGATTCCGGATAATCACTTAATTTTGCCAATATCTAAGCCAACTAAAGGGGCTGGAGGAAAAACGGGTTCGTGGAGAGTTTTTAGGCCAGTAATATTAGAGGATAAATGCATCAAGTGCATGATGTGCTGGATGTATTGCCCAGAAGCAGCGATTGAGGCACATAGTAGAAATGAAGTTCCAAAAATAAACTATGATTATTGCAAAGGCTGTCTAGTCTGTAAGGAGGTCTGTCCAGTCAGTGCAATAAAAAGCGAAAGAGAAGGAGAGTGAGTTGGTATGGAGACATACGATGTCATAACAGGTAATGATGCAGTAGCGTGGGGTGCTAGACTTAGTAGAGTTGAAGTTATAGCTGCATATCCTATAACACCACAGACAACAATAGTAGAGAAATTAGCAGAATGGGTGGATAAGGGGGAGATAGATGCAAGGTACATTGCAGTGGAATCAGAGCACTCAGCAATGTCGGCAGCTATGGGCGCTTCAGCAGCCGGGGCTAGAGCTTTTACAGCTACATCTAGTCAAGGTTTCCTTTATATGTTTGAGATGATATCTTGGGCTGCGGGAGCAAGGACTCCTGTGGTTATGGCAGTTGTTAATAGAGCACTTGGTCCCCCCTGGAATATTTGGTCAGAGCATACAGATGCATTAATGGCTAGGGATACTGGATGGATACAGTTTTGGGCATCAAATAATCAAGAAGCACTAGATTCTATTATTCAAGCGTATAGAGTGGCGGAGGATAAAAAAGTTATTTTACCAGCTATGGTCATGTTAGGAGGCTTTGTATTAAGCCATACAGCCATGCCTGTAAGAATACATGATCAGGATAAGGTTGATCAGTATCTTCCCCCCTATAGTCCACCGCATTACGTATTGAATCCAAAATTGTCAGAACCATTTGCTTATGGCAATATTCTATTTCCCTGGGATTACGCGAAAGTAAGATTATCAATCCAAAGAGCGATGGAAAATTCTGTTGATGTCATAAAGAAAGCAGCAAGAGAATTTCAAGAAATATTCGGGATATGGCATGGAGACCTTATAAAGGAGGCATACACGGACAATGCTGAAATGCTGATATTTGCCTTAGGGGCTGTAGCAGAGCAAGCAGAAGCAACTGCGGAGCTGCTTAGAAAAAAAGGTTATAAGGTTGGAGTAGTGAAGGTAAGGGTTACTCGACCATTTCCAAAGCATGAGATAGCTAAATTAGCTAATAAAGTATCACGCATAATTGTTATTGATAGAGATATTTCGTTTGGTTGGGACGGAATCTTAGCTGGAGAAATAAAAGCTACACTACATGAACATAATGTAGATACTCCAGTAACCACCAAAATAATGGGTATAGGTGGAGACGATATTCTTCCAGACCACATAGAAAAAGCGGTCAAGGAAGTGTATAATAAGTAAATTAAGGTAAGGTAAGTAATATCATGTAGTGTATAGTATAGGAGATGATAAAAATGGTTAAAACAATATTAGATGAACTAATTGAAGCTAATGAATTTCTTCTACCGGGAAACACAGCGTGCCCTGGATGTGGATCAACTTTAGCACTTAGATATGTTCTTAAAGCTTTAGGCAAAAATACAGTCTTAGTAATACCAGCTTCATGTTCGAGCGTATATCAAGCTATTTACCCCAAGGTTTCGTTTAAGGTCATAACTTATAATGTAGCTTTTGCATCAGCGGCTGCTTTGGCATCGGGTGTTAAGCAAGCATTAGTTAAAAAAGGATATGATAATGTTAATGTAGCTGTATGGGGTGGAGATGGAGGGCTAATAGACATTGGGGCAGCAACAGTTAGTGGTGCAGCTGAAAGAAACGAAGACATTTTTGTTTTTGTATATGATAACGAGGCTTACATGAACACAGGTATTCAACGTTCGGGGAGTACTCCTCCTGGAGCACGCACAACAACAACACCGCTTGGAAAAATTGTTGGTTTCAAAAAACCCATGTCATTTTTAATGCTATTACATGGGGTGCCATATGTAGCCACTGCTAGCATAGCTTACCCAACAGATTTGTATGAGAAAGTTAAAAGAGCTAAAGATGTTAAAGGATTCAAATTTATTCATATATTCTCGCCATGCCCACCTGGATGGAGATTCGATGACTCTAAGACAATTGAAGTTGCCAGATTAGCTGTAGAGACGGGCTACTGGATACTGTGGGAAGGAGGGTATCGTGACGGTAAAATAAATTTGACTCTATCACCGCCATCAAGACCGTATAAAGATCCATCTAAACGAAAACCACTAGAAGAATTCCTTAAGTATCAGGGTAGATTTAGAGGATTTGATGAGCGGTCTCTAAAGAAGTTGAGAGATTGGATAGAGTATCAATGGAATTTCATAAATAGTTTTACATAAAATAATTCAGTAGGTCTGCTTAGATCCATTTAAATATATCTTATTTTCTCCCCCACATTCTCCCATATTTTTTAAATTATATTAATTGCGTATTTGTCATCTATGGTCATGAATCAGCAATGATGAATTCGGCCTTAAGCGAGTAAAATGAGCGACGATGGGCGATCTGAGCATTAACTTTTTTGTTTTTCCGCATTCAACAAATTAAACACTCTTCTTCTCACTTCAGTTGAGCTACATAAGCCCTCAAAATCGAATTTAGGTAATCTAACTATCTTTAAATACATTTTTTCTAAACGAGCTCTAGCTAGTATTTCTTCTTCGTTAAAGAATTGATCGTATCCAAGTGCGATTATGTCAGGTTTATATTCGTGGATAACTTTAAAGAAGGAATTCGAATTAGTTATCTCATACCCTAGCACGGCTCTATCAACGGGTTTTAAATTAGATACGATTTCTAATCGCTCCTTCTCAGAGAAAACCGCTGGCCTCCCTTTTAATTTCCTGACTGTGCTATCCCGAGCCACGACAACAATCAGTTCACTAGGATCAAACATCTTTTTAGCTGCCCATAGAAACTTTATATGACCAACATGAATTATGTCGAAGACGCCCCCAACCATTATACGCACTTTTCTTTTCATGCTGATCACACTTAATTAAGGAAATCAAGGATCATCGATCGGCTTTTAGTACATGTAGATATTATAGACTATAACAAACTAACTTGAAAATGGATCCTATAATAAATCTTGAGTGAAAATGATGTTAACTAGTAATTAATAATAGCACGGTAATTAAAATAGGAGTGAAAAAATGCTATTCATATATATACATTCTGAAAACCAAAAATATTAATCAAATTATCAAATTATGTTAATATTTATTTACCCTTTCTGATTTTTATAAGTAGTAATCAGATTCTTAGTGATCTGAAGGTGGATTATTTGAAAAAGGATGACAAAAAGAAGCTTAAAAGCGGGAATATTGAAGAGCTATGGAAAGACTTGCAAATAAAGCTTCAGGAGGTAGCAGAGGAATACAAAAATTTACGAGGAGAAATAGGGGACATAGATGCCTTTCTAAAGGAAGTAGTTAACAATGTAGTAGTTTTATTGCAAGAGATACATGAGTCAATATCTATTCTTGAAGAAAAAGTAGCCGCACTTGAGCGCGGTGCCCCTCTATCATCCCCCCAGGTTGACATGCATACACAAAGTACAGTACCATCTTCCACACAAGTTCAAGGGGCGGGCGCAGTACTTCCTGTTCAAGAACCAGTAAGGGAATCTGAAGTGCAGAAAAGCAGAGAACAACCACCAATACCACCACAACAAGCCACTAGACCAATACAAGCTCCGACAACACCTGCCACAACTCCTCCCCAACAACCAGTCAGTGAGAAGCCTGTTGCGCCTATATCGACTAGATTTGAAGTGATCTCTCAGCTTAAACAAGTACTAGAAGAGAGGAGAAAGAGGCTGAAAAGACAGTGATGTATGTTGGAATCAAGGCAAAATTCAAAGTTAAGGAAACTTGAATCTTTTATAGGTAAGGTTGAGCGGGAGTTCACTGAAATATATATCGCGGGAGCGGAGGCGGTAAAGAAAAAAAGAGTGAGAAAATATATTTTTAGACCTAGTGGAAAGATATTTTGGACAGTTCTGGGCAAAGAAGGAAATGAATATCTCGTAACAGAATGGAATTCTAGCAACAATATCATTTATGCTTGTTCATGTCCAGATTACTTATTTCATGCAATGCTTAAGACTAGAGCTGACAATATGGTACGGAGGAATTTCTGTTACCATATAATTGCGAGAGTTATAAGTGAGCTAAATGAACTAAAGAAAGAACTTAAGCATTCATTTAATGATTACGCGCTACCAAATGTAATATATCTAAATGATAATGAAATAAAAGATTTTTTGAGGCGTTTTTTAAAATAATTACGAGGCGGTAAACATGCGAGAGGAACTAATAAAATTCGTTGTATGCCCTGATTGTAGAGGAAAACTGAAGATAATAAAATCTAGGAAAATAGAAAGGATAAAGGATGGAGAGCGTATCGAGGAGATTTGGGATGGTATTTTAAAATGCACAAAATGCGGTAGGTACTTCCCAGTTGTTCGTGGGGTCTTATGGATCTACCCAAAAAATTTTGTAAGAATAGATATAATCGGTAAAATAAGTAAAGTACTTACCGAATAGATTAAAAATAGTAAAATAGTGAAATTAATTAGAATTCGTATTTTTCACCTGGGTTGAGTATAACCAGTTTCGTCGTTAGACCTTTTCTGTTAATTATTTCCAATAATTCATTTGGATCCGCGGATATTACTGGGAATGTATTATAGTGCATAGGTATAACTACATTAGGCTTAAGTAATTCTATTGCCTTGGCAGCCTCCTTAACACCCATGGTAAAATGCCCACCGATAGGCAACAAAGCTATATCAGGGGAGTATAGTTCTCTAATTAAAGCCATATCACCAAAAACAGCTGTATCTCCTGCGTGATAGATTGTTGCTTCCTTTCCTTGTATAATTACACCGGTTGGAAGACCCGTGTGAAATGCTGGAACTAGGTAGGCCACTAGACCATTTAATCTTATTGGACCACCCATATTAGCACCTATAACATTTTTTACGCTTTGTTCCTGGGCTTTAGATGCTATTTCGTAAATGCTTACTAGGGTACCGCCAGTCTTTTTGGCTATTTCTATGCTTTCACCTAAGTGATCACCGTGTTCATGGGTCACAAAGATATAGTCAGCTCTAGATATGTCATCTAGTTTAACTGGCGATTTTGGATTTGTTATCCAAGGATCTATGTAAATCAATTTTTCATCTAGTTTTAATTCAAAAGCTGCATGACCCAACCATTTTAAATAGCCCATATTTTCTCACCTAATGAGCGTTTCTTTAGATAAGGTTTAACAAAATTTTCTCATAATAATAGTATAGTTTTAATGCTAAAAAACTTAAGGAACATGAGTATTAGTTTTTAAAAGAGGAAATTAGCATTGGAACTAACTGTTAGATGTCCAAACTGTAAATCGAATGTTCCGATAGGATACCCGATATGCCCATATTGTGGTTTCGATTTAAGGCCGATTATTAGATTAAAAGCTAGAAGAGAGTTAACTAAGTGGGATATACTAAAACGGGTTAAAAAGGCCCTATTTACGCCGTGGAAACTGCACAGAGATATAATGATTGCCCCTGATTCATTAGGTCCTCTAATATTGATTTTGATTCTATCGATGTTTTCAGCGTTTAGAACTACGATGTTGATCGGTAAGTTCATTTCACTTGTAAAACTTTACGAAATCTTCAGAGTAGACTTATTGATTATATTATCCACAGTAGCAGGGCTCTTTCTATATACGGTAATTTGGATCGCTGTATCTATCTATGTGAATTTTGTTGTAAAATTACTTGGTTCAAGACCAGATATCTCTCTAACTAGATCGATTACGGGTTATTCTGCTGGCATATTATTCGCTCCTTTCTTAGTATCATCCATAGTTACTTTGATGATACCTAATGTAATAGATATTACTGTCATATCTTACTTCTCCAATTTATCCAGAACAATCATTTTTGCAAGCGCTATATTGTATCTATTATCGCTTAGCGATGCAGTATCAAAAGCATATGCTATAAATAGAGTGCTATTCTTCATTCTTTCTATTCCTTTATTTCTAGCTGCGTTCTTGGTTTTCTAGAAACCAAAAAAGATTTCTTGCATTTTTTGTAGTGATATCTAATACCGTAGATGTATCCACTTTCTTTATTTCAGCTATTTTAGTAGCGACATAAAATATACCCCATGGAAAATTTAGTTGCTGATCGGGTAGAGATAATGAAGGAGAATCACTTTCAAGTAAGATACTTTCTAGGGGTAACCGTTTAACTAATTTCTTTTTCTGCTTACTATAAATTATGGTGGGGGGTATACTGAAGTAAAAACCATCTCTACACCTTTTGCCGCATATTTTGCTTTGCCTGAAAAGCTGTGTAGAACGACTTTCTTCACATTATTTTTGATTAAAATATCAATCACGTATTTACCTGCACTTCTAGAATGAACTATAAGTGGTAATTTAGTTGACTCAGCCAATTGAATAAAAATTAGGAATTTATCAATTTGCTTTTTTCTAACGTCTTCCGAATTATTAGGAGGAGTAAAATCTAAACCGACTTCGCCTATACCTACTATATCCGCGCGATGCTTTTTGATAAATCTCACGACTGGTTCAATTGGTTCATGAAGCAAAGGATGCGATCCTATACTGACAAAAATCCAATTAGAGAATTTAGATCGAAGTGATAGAGCTCTTTGTCTCTCACGCCAAGTTAAAGGAGAAGTCATAAGTTTAATTTTTCTCTTTATTGACTGTTCTATTATATAATTTCTCTCATCTTCGATTAAACCATCGGTGTCTACATGACAATGAGAATCTACTAAGAAATCTACTTTAGCTCCCTTTAGAGCACATATGTAAGAATTATCCATTCTATATACCCTGTTAAATGGATTTAGTAAAAAGCTTAAAAGAAGAATACATGTTTAATACTGAGTTCATTTTAGTTTAATTTATTAATGACTTCCTCGGTTAATTTCTTGAATTTTCTATGAATTTTTTCAACTACATCTCTGCTAGGCGCCTCAGATGTGATTCTTATTAATGGTTCAGTGTTACTTGGCCTAATTAAGACGGATCCGTTTTCTAAATAGACTTTAACACCGTCCACGGTGCTTATTTCACTGTATTTACTTGCAAGATAATCTCTTAATTTCTCTACTGCTTTCCATTTTAATTGATCTGGGACACGTATACTTTCTCTAATAACATGGAAATCGCCGATTTCATCTACTATCTCTGATAGCTTCTTCTCTTTCCTTGATATTAACGATGTGATAACGAAGGATGTTAAGATCGAGTCGTCATAGTAAAATCCGTAGAGTGGTATAAAAAAGTGATAACTACTTTCCACACCTATTTTAGCCCTGAGCTTTTTAGCTGTTTGAGATACAAATACATCGCCTACACGGCTCTCCACGGCTTTTATCCCTATCTCTTCTAAATTATTTTTAAGTATAGATGAGCATTCTGCGTTATAAACTACTACATCCCCTGATTTAAGTAATTCTCTAGCTAGTATAATTCCAATTATTTCTGGAGCGACTCGACGCCCTCTATCATCAATAATTACAGCCCTATCAGCATCTCCATCAAAAGCAATACCTATATCAGCTTTTATAGAAGTTACGTAAGATTGAAGATGATTGAGATTAGAATGTACAGGGTCAGCTGAGCCAACGGGGAAGTAGCCATCTATCTGCGAATTCAAAGTTATTATACGATGTCTAGATCTAAAAATATGTGGAATTATGATACCTCCAATACCGTTTAATGTATCTACAAGTACCTTTAGAGTTTTTCCTGGCTGAGGTTCTATACTTTGAATGAAATCAGAGTACTCCGTCAGAATGTTTTCTCTATCGGTTATGAATATATTTCCTACATCACTCCATGAGGCCCATTTAACGCGGTTCTCAAAAAACCTCTTCTTAATTTCGCTATTTTCCTCGGCAAAACCAGTCCCGTCCCCCCACCTAAAGCGGACACCATTCCATTCGGGAGGATTATGAGATGCTGTAATGTAAGCGCCGCCAGAAATTTCTTTATTTTTCCACAAAGAAAACCCAAAAACCGGCAAGGGTATAGAGTGGATTAACTGAACATCTAAACCCGCTCCAGCAATACCAGTTGCGGCACTAAGACTAAGTAACTTAGATGTAGTTCTTCCATCTCCCGAAACTCCTATTATTTTCCCCTCTTGCGTTTCACTGATTATGTTTGCGAATATTGCGGATGCTACACTAATAATGTTTGGGAAAAAATCTCGGCCATAAATGCCTCTAATATCATAAGCTCTAAATATGTGCTCTATATGGCTTAAATAATCTCTCTCCATTACATCTACACCTAAAAAATAGATATCCTGAATACCAATTTCTATTAATTAAGATAATTTAAGGATTTGATCATCAAACTTATTGTCAATGATGAATAAAATGGCATTAAAAATTTCAGGATGATGTTTAATGAGCAAGATAATTGTATTGAGACTTGGTCATAGGAAAACAAGAGATGTTAGAATAACAACACATGTAGGCTTAGTAGCAAGAGCTTTTGGTGCGGACGGAGTAATTATATCAGGCGAACGAGACGAGAAATTATTATCGGGATTGCGTGATGTATGTGAGAAATGGGGCAAAAAATCATTTGAAATAAGCTTTGTCGAAGACTGGTTAGGTTTTATACTTGAGGCTAGAAATCGCGGATGGGTAATCATTCATTTGACTATGTACGGTATAAATATAAACTACTATATAAAGGAATTAAAAAAACTATTGCATAAGAAGAAAAATTTCTTAGTAATTGTCGGGGCAGAGAAGGTACCTAAAAAAGTCTATGAAATAGCGCAATACAACGTAGCTATTGGAAATCAACCTCACAGTGAAGTCTCAGCGCTAGCTATATTTCTAGACAGATTATTTGAAGGAAGAGAATTAATTAGAAGCTATAAAGATGCAAAGATTCAAATAATACCCACTACGAATAGTAAAAAAATTATAATACGAAATAACGATCAAAAATAATTTCAAATAACTGAGGTGACAATGCTTCAAATATAGATTGATAACATCCGCTCTACCCTATGCAAATGGTCGCTTACATATAGGGCATATAAGAAGCACCTATCTTCCAGCAGATATTCATACAAGATACTTAAAGAATAAAGGTGAGAAAGCTTTTCATGTATGTGGCACAGACGAGCATGGCACACCTATTCTGGCAAGTGCTATAAGGAGCGGTAAAAAACCACAGGAAATCGTAGATTACTACCATAAGATAATAAAACAGTCGCTTGAATCAACATTGATTCATTTTGATATCTTCTCTCGAACAACAAAAAAGCATCACTACAAGCTAGCTCAGGAGTTTTATATAGCTGCTAAAAAAGAAGGCTACATAGATTACAGAGAAGTACCTATTCTGTACTGCGAAAAAGATAGAATCGCGTTGCCAGATAGGTTAGTTGTAGGGACATGCCCATATTGCGGTGCGGAAAATCAGTATGGTGACCACTGCGAAGTTTGTGGAAGAACATATAATGCCTTTCAATTAAAGAATCCTAGATGCGCGATATGTAATTCTACACCTATAATAAAGCATAGTAGGCACGCGTTTTTTAAATTAAGTGAACTTAGCGACAAGCTGAGAGATTGGGTAAAAAACGGGGTGAAACTAACTAAAGGTGTTAGAGAGCATGTTCTGCATTGGATAAGGGAAGGTTTACAAGACTGGGATATCACTAGGGACATTGTGTGGGGGGTGTCCGTTCCAGATTTACCCAATCAAGTTTTCTATGTCTGGTGGGATGCCCCAATAGGATATGTATCATTCACAAAAGAACTTTTCGACAATCTTGGATTAGATTGGCGGCATATTTGGGTTGATGAAAACGGTTACATAGTTCATTACATAGGTAAAGATATAATATATCATCACGTTCTCTTTTGGCCAGCAATGTTAATGGTGAACGGTTTTTCTCTACCTAATGAAATTCGAGTTAGAGGATTTGCCACTCTAGAAGGCCAGAAGATGAGTAAAAGCAGAGGGCATGTCATCGATTTAGAAGAGTTTGTAGAGATATGGAACCCAGAATACTTACGTTTCTATTGGGGTATAACTACATCAGAAAGTTTAGATGACGGAGATTTCAGCTTAAGAGAATTCCAAGCGAAGATAAACAAGGTTCTTATCGGAGAAATAGGTAATTTCGTGAATAGAGTAATACAATTAATTATAAGGGGTAACATATCTAAGGGGAGCATAGAAAAAGAATACGTAATGAATCTAATAGATAAGATCGACAAGTATGAAAAAGATATTAATAATAATAAATTCGATGAGGCCCTAAACGATGTAATTGAGGTAGCTGGAATAGGGAATAAGCTATTAAGTGATAGAGAGCCGTGGAAAAATCTTAATAGCGAGAAAGCAAAAAATACACTCGTAACAGCTCACACAATGGTTGTTGCAATATCTATACTAGGTGATCCTTATCTACCTGTTTCATGTAAAAAATTAAGAGAGATTATCGGGATAGGAAATGAAACGAATGAATTGCTTTTAAACCTCAAAAGACTTATACAAGATGAAGAATTTATATCTCATTCACTAGGTACAATACTAAATCGAAAGACTAAGATAAAACCGCTTTTTGCAAAGGTAAAAGAATCAGACATAAACAGGATGAGACATAAACTTCAAGGAGGGTGAAGAACATGAAAACTGAATTCCTCTTCAAGTGGACACAATCACCATCACCTTATCGAAGAAAGAAAGCTATAAGTAAATTGACTGCAATTTGCATGAACAATAAATCGGTTTTGACTAATTTTCTCATGGTTTTAAATAGGTTAATCGAAGACGAGGACGAAAGAGTTAGAGTAGAGGCTTATAATGCACTGGCTAAAATTGCTCTAAAGTACTCAGAAACAGCTGAAGAAACGTTAAATAAATTGATTCGGAAATTTGGATCAGAGACACCGATATCAAAAGCAACGATAATAAAAGGAATAAGAGAAATAGTCCTTACCAATTTCTCACTATTCAGTGATGATATTAAGGAATTGATTAGGGAGGCAGTTTTATCTGAAGACATAAATATTAAATTGGTGGCGCTCAATTTCTTAGAAGACCTAATCGATCTGGATTCACAGTATGTTATTGATAATACTGATATAATTATGTCATTAGCTAGAATCGATAATATCAACGTGAGAGTAAAAGCGTTAAACGTATTGAAAAGTATAACAGACCTACTACCAGAGGAGAAGCCATCTGAGATACATGAACTGGTCTTATCCGCTATCAATGATCAGTCATATCTTGTTAGAACAAGCGCTTTAAGCGTGTTAAGAAAACTTGTTATGAGTAAGAAAGTAGGGATAGATAATGAATTAATTAAGCTTATAAGAAAAAAACTGAGAGATAGACATGTACCAGTAAAAACCGAAGCACTAAGACTAGTATTTGCATTAACAGACAATAACTTAAGTATCATTGACGATTTTCTAGACATAATCTCTAATGAATATCTATTAGTGGAGAAAAACAAGAATTTGAAAATAATGGTACTTGAATACCTATATGAAAAAATCAGTAATATCCCGACAGATATAATACATAAGCACAAATTACCGAGAGTTCTAGATATTATCGAAAAGAATACGGTTAGAAAAAATAAAAAATTAGCCACCATAAAGGATCTAGCTAGGAATATACTTGAAGAAAAATTAGGATATACTTTCGAGCTAAGAAAAAACTTAGCTAAAATTTAAAATCTACTCATCTTTCTCTAAAAACATATCTAGTGTCGCTTTTTTCTCCTTTTTTTTCTCTTCTTTAGACTCCTTCTTTTCTTCCTCTTTTTTGCCCTCAATTCCCGGCATTTTGAGTGTCGTAGTCCTCGGACCTATTTTTTCCAGTGTCTCTGAATATGCTTTCAGTAATCTCGAAGCTATTTCCTCCTGCTCTTCTTTTTTCTTAATGAAATGACGTAAAAATAAGTCTATCGTTTCTCTAGGTACGTAAAGTCTGGCAAATAGTTGGCCAATTAATTCTGGCGTGTTTTTAATCATATGTAATAAGAATCTTATTTCTTTTCGTGCACGAGCTCTTGATGTATGAGTATATTTAGCATAGAGCTCAATAAGCGGGCGCAGACCCAATTTCCTAATGCTTATTTCCTCGCCCTCTTCCTCTTCGCCTTCTATCTCCCCTTCCATTAATCGCTTCATCTTTCCTAATTCCTCCACAATAGTAGGCTTATTCACTTTTATTTTTCTTAAAGCCCATATGTTGTTTGATGGTTTGCCATATTTTGCCGTCGCGTATGAGAGTACGTTCATTGCGTCTCTATAAGCAATTCTCCAATTCTGGAATCTCGCGCCTACCTTATAGAGAGAATCGGCGAAAGCTAATTCGTTATAGAAAGGAAATATATCTCTCGAGGTATCAAGAAAGTTGTAGGCGTTTTCCCACACCCATAGGATTAGATCCCATATATCGACATCAACCACGGAACCCAAATATTTCTGGGCTTTAAATGCAGATTGATCTAGAGTCTCGCCCTTGAATGCGAAAGCATATCGGATCGCATCTTGCAAGCTCATCATCTCTTCGTGAAATATTTCTGGAAGAACACCAGTATAATAATATGTTTCTAATGCCTCCACTACAGTTCTGAAATCAGGTGCGTATTTTGCTAGGTAATTTACTACATTCTCAGGAAATGATCTACCAATGCGTTTAGATATCCTAGATATCAGTGTCTTTATTTGATAATCATAGGGTCTATCAAAGAAGACAGTTACAGAGCGCGCCATTAGATATCTAACTTTAGGGTCATGCATAATATTAGCTGTAAGAGCTATTGGGACCTTTACTTCATCGAGTAATTTAATTAAAGCAGAGAAACCGCCTCTATCTTCTTTACCTGACAATCCATCTACTTCATCAAGCAAAACTATTCGACTAGGTTTAGTGGGGTCGCCTCCAAGAGTAAAACCTACAGATTTCGTAGCTTCAGCAACAATTTCCCGTATTATTCTCGAATTTCGTTTATCGCTGGCATTAAATTCTACAACTACTGCACCCTCTTGCCATGCTAAAGCATATATCGTTGAGGTCTTGCCGTTACCTGGTGGTCCTACTAGTAGTATAGGTTTGTATGGTGGTATTGGAGGGTTAGTTGGTGGTATTGTATCACTGGATATCTTCGATAGAAATTCGCCCCATATCCTATCTATCCATTTCTTCATTTCAACCATAGCTGTTGGTTTTAGATCCGTGGAAGGTTCTTTTTTGCTATCTAGAGGTCTAAATAATTGATAATGTATTACGGGTATATCGCCCGATTTACTACCCACCCATTTTTCAAACTGAGTTCTATAGAAATCCTTCCACTTACTTAGATTCTTATTTATCCATGTTTTTCCTTCATCTGAATGAGCGAATTCATACCACTTATGTCGTTCTTTCTCATTCCATATCCTATCTATATTCCAGTTAATTATCCAATTACGCCACCACGTCAAAATTTGTCTTCTTTGGCTCCGCGTTAATATCACTTCATCTAATATCCTAGGTCTAAAGAACTCTGTCCATGGTACCTTTCGTTGAATTGTTGTTCTAGCCACTATATTCACCGATCAACCATATAAGATTAAAATTATTTTTCTAGATTAAATAATCTTAAAGTTAATTAGTGAAGTCATATTTATTTTTTATTTAATTGATGCCATATTGGCTTTATTTGTAGGTTATACATCGTATGATAATGCGACTAATTTATTGATGGTTCTCAGAATAATTTCGTCTTTAAGGTCGCAGTTAACGTCGAATAAATCGATGAAAAGAAAATTATCCTGAGAGATCCACTTACACCATCTCATACTTTGAATGTCCAAGCAGAAAAGTTCTTTCCCCCGCTGTATCACTCAGAACAAGCTCATATGAATTATCTCCGTCTATATCTCCATACAAAATTTTTGATGCGTCAAAAGGTAAGTTATACTCAGATATTTTATTACCGTACATATCGCAGATTTGTTAATATGCGCTTATCTATATTATCCTGCCCTATGAAAACTATTTCTTTCTTGCCGTCATAATCTATATCAAAAGTATCGAATGTTACAATGTTTTTTCCAGTCCCCCCTGAGGCTTTAAGGGGAAACATCATTGTTCTGCTAGGCAAAAGAAAACTACATTGGAATACCAAAATATATGCTTTCTTCCTGCTCAAAAAATGTTTTTTGGGTTTTTAAGTAGCCGCCGAAAGATTGAAGGTCTGCTCCAAGAGAAAAGAGGGAGTTCAAAGTTTTAACACTTCTTCAATTCTTTGGCAAGCTTCTTCAATGCGGTTTTTCGGTTGAGTTATAGAGAATCTTACGTATCCCTCCCCGTATTTTCCGAATCCTATTCCCGGCGCCACTACTACTCCCACCTCCAAAAGCTTTGTTGCAAGCTTCATGGAGCTTCCATCACATTTCGCCCAAACATAAAATGTTGCTAGAGGCTTTTCAGCCTTT
>JAHQWF010000032.1 GCA_029856055.1 Candidatus Njordarchaeota archaeon
GAGATTTTATATGCGTGAAAAACTGAAACCATATATTGAGAAAAAGAAGAGATCTAAGTCCAAGTAAGTTTAATTTTTTAGTCATATATAGAGATTTATTTTGATATTTTTTAAACATATATCAACCATTATTATGTGTTTTTCTCCGTATAATTTAATAAACCATTTCAGCAAATTTAGGAAGAAAGGTGCCAGTTTTGGGAGACATTACTAAGGATAAAATTATTTCTAGGCTTAGAGATATTCTTGGCAAAGAATATGTCGAAACAGACCCTGCAGCAATTAAGTTATATTCAAAAGAAGCATCAGGCTTAGAAGGCGTAGCGGTAGCAGTGGTTTTTCCAGAAAAAACTGAGGAAATTTCAGAGATAGTTCGTTTCGCATATGAGAACGATATAAAGATCTATCCACAAGGTTCTGCCACAGATTTAGCTGGTGCAGCGATTCCTCAGCACCACGGCATAGTTATTAGTTTCGATAGGATGAATAAGATTAAGGGCTATAGTATAGTAGACAGCTACATTATAGCCGAAGCTGGAGCAAGAGTTATAGAGTTGAATGATCTCTTAGCGAAAGAGGGATACATGTTTCCAGTAGATCCGGCTTCAATGAAAGCTGCTACGGTAGGCGGGGTTATCGCTGCTGGAGGCGGAGGATTAAGAGGAGCTCTGTACGGAACTATGCGTGAATGGCTTATGGAACTTGAGGTTGTGTTACCTGATGAGAATGGTTCCGTGATTAAAGTGGGGTGCAGAACCACCAAGTGTCGGCAGGGATACGATTTAGTTAGGTTATTTGCTGGAAGCGAAGGTACTTTAGGCATTGTTACTGAAGCGACTCTAAAGATTACACCTATTCCAGAGAATATAGTGACAGTAGCTGGCTTCTTCGATACCCTTGAGCAAGCTATGGATGCTGTTGTTGGGATAAAGAAAGCAAGGATATCACCTTATGCAATGGAGTTTATTGATGCTAAGACGGTTGAGATAGGAAAACAAAATCTTAATCTGGACTGGGATGTTAAAGGCAATATGTTGATAGTGAGCGTGTCTGGTCCAGTAGAGATAGCAGATAAACATGTTAAAATTCTTTCTGAAAACATGGAAAAAGCCAAAGCAACCAATACTTTGAAAGCTACATCTCAAGATGAAGCAGAGAAATTAAGAATATTTGATTTACGCAGAGCCTGTTATCCCTCAGCTATTCAATTAGCAGCCCAGTCCATGGATCCAGAAAAATCTAAACCACTGATTCTAATAGAGGACATAGCTGTGCCCCCGACCAAACTGCCTGAAACAGTGAAACAATTAAGAGATCTCGAGGAAAAGTATGGTTTGCCTCTAGCTATATTTGGACATGTAGGAGATGGTAACCTTCATCCAACAACTTGGATTGACGCTACAGATGAAGAAGCTAAGAAAAAAGTATGGGAGATGTTCGATGAGATAATGGAAATAGCGCTAAAAATGGGTGGAACAATTAGCGCGGAGCATGGGATAGGCTTACATAAAAAGAAAGGTCTGGAAATGGAGATGAAGCATAGGAAGTCAGAAAAAGCGTTGGAGTTAATGAGGGAGATAAAGAAGATTTTTGATCCTAAGAATATACTGAATCCAGGTAAGGTAATCTAGGGAGGGATATACAGTTGAGTCTGATACTAAAAGACGGAAAGGAAGAGTTGCTTAGAAAACTAAAGTACGAGGTATTTCGATGCGCTTTCTGCGGTTTCTGCGAATACGCATGCCCTACGATTAGATACGCTAATTTTAGAAGACAATATGGTCCTAGAGGCAGAATTCAGTTGATATGGATGGCTTTACGCGAAGGTTTAGTAACTAGAGCTTCGCTTGAAGGAATCTATAGTTGTCTAGAATGTGGTGCATGCACGATTCATTGTCCAGCTAAAATAAGTATTGCTGAGGCAATTAGGGCTTTCAGAGCTCTTGTCTCTCATGGCATTATAAAAATTGAGGGAAAACCTAGTAAAATTGCTCCAGTTATTAAGTGAGGGTGATTATATGCTACCCTTACAAGCTGTTTTCAATATATTAATTAGAAATATCACCAAGACAGGATATCCTTTCCCAATAGATAGAGAGAAATGTCATAAATGGGCTGTTGAACTTAATATACCGAGAAATAAATCAACAATTATGTATACGTCATGCCTCTATCAATTGGTTCCTTATATTAATTCCATGGTCTCTTTATTAGAGAAAGCAGAACATTCCGGATTCTGGAAGTTTGGAGTAAAGATGTATAGTGGGGTATCTATCCTCGACAAATTCTCTAGCCTTTTTATACGTGTTCCAGATAAAGAAATTGAGAAAGTACATAAGATATTGAAGTCAATAGCGCTACTATTAATGAAGAATAATGTTGATTTTGGGTATCTTTATGAGAATGATATCTACTCGGGAGCCTTACTATATGATCTAGGTCTAGATGAATTATTTAAAGAACATGTGGTTAAGGTAGCCAATATCTTTAAGGAAAACAAGGTAGAAAAAATATTAACAATAGATCCGCACACACACCATATTTTAAACACTATTTATCCGAAGTACTTGGATGAATTCAATATAGAGGTAATAAATTATATTGAATTATTAGATGAGAAAAACGCTCTAAGGCCAGTTAGTAAAAACTCTGAAAAATATACCATACATGATCCCTGTATATACGCTAGATGGGAAAATATAATAGATGCTCCTAGAAAGATACTAAGGAACGCGGGAATAGAAATTGTTGAGCCATTGCGCACAGGCTTGAACACTGGCTGTTGCGGTGGCCCAATAGAGTCAATATCTCCCTCGATGTCCAAAGCGGTAGCTATTGGTAGGCTAAATGAACTCCGCGAAAAATGCAATAAAGCGATAACAATGTGCCCAATTTGTTTCGCTAATCTAGGTAGGTATTCTAGTGATGTTGGGGTTGAGATAGAAGATATAGCTATTGTTCTAACAAGGAGATTTGGTATTACTTTATAATTTTTCTTCTTTTTGTATTTCAAGCGAATTTCGTTAGGCTTTAATAACACTCATTATTCTTACTGTTATCAATATTGCTAAGCGCTGTGTTTTTAATGGACTACGTTAAAAGAATACTCGATATCGTAGTAAACCAAAATAAATGGAGAAGATATGAGTGCTTGAACCTAGTAGCATCTGAAAATGTTATATCGCCTCTAGCTGAAAAAGTATACTTATCGGATTTCATGAGCCGATATAATGAGCACAATGCTGAGTCTCATTATCAAGGGACAAAATTTGCAATGGAGATTGAGTACGTGGTCAAGAAAATCTTCGAGGAAAAATTCAACACAGATAAAATTGAGATTCGTCCATTAAGTGGAGGGCTTGCTAACCTAATTGTTTATAGATCCATTCTAAAGCCTGGTGACACATTTATATCTCCAAAACTAACTGCTGGTGGTCACGTCTCATCTACTCGTTATGGTGTGGCGGGAGTATTAAGTTTAGCTGAGATACCTATGTTTTTTGACTCAGATGAAATGACAGTAGATGTGGATAAAACTGTGGAATTAATCAATAACGTAAGACCAAAATTAATTATGTTCGGGAGATCTGTTATTTTGTTTCCAGAACCAATTAAAGAGATAAAAAATGAGATCGATCCAAAAATAAAGATTGTATATGACGCAGCACACGTTTTTGGATTGATTTGGGGGGGAAAATTTCAGGATCCTTTAGATGAGGGTGCTGACATAATAACTACCTCGACACATAAGACTTTTCCTGGACCTCAAGGAGGAGCAATTATAGCTAGATCAGATATAGATGAGAAAATTTGGAGGAAATTAGAGTTCACTACCTTTCCCGGCGTGGTTTATAACCACCATATACATAGATTTCCTGCACTAGGTATAACTGCTCTAGAAATGAATGAGTTTGGCAAAGAATACGCTGAACAAGTAATATCTAATGCAAAGGCATTAGCGGAGGGGTTATTTAATTATGGATTTAATGTTTTATGTCCACATAAGAGATTCACAGCCTCCCATCAAGTATTAATAGACGTTAGAGAGTTAGACGGAGGCAGAAAAGTAGCAACTAAATTGGAGGAGAATAACATAATTGTGACGAAGATAGCGTTGCCTTGGGACAGTGATAAAGATGCTACAGGTAATCCTAGCGGGATAAGAATTGGGGTGCAAGAAATGACTAGATGGGGGATGCGGGAAAGCGAAATGAAGTATATTGCTGAATTATTCCACGAGATCCTCAATGAGAATAAATCTGTGAGAGATAAAGTAGTTGAATTTAGAAAGGGGTTTAGAGAAATAAGATATTGTTTCAAGGTTGAGAGATATGAGGATTATCTTGCTAGATTATTTGGAGGATTCTGAAATGGTAATGACGGCTGGCGCATTAGCTACTAGATCAAATAAAGTAGCTGCTGATATATCCCCAACGGATAAACAGATCCGTAATATGATTAAATGGACTAAGGAGATGAAGTTATCTAGCGTTCTAGATTTCTCATACTACATATTTTCCTTCGAGAATGTATCTAGAAGTTTCACTCATCAATGGGTTAGATACCGCATGGCTGCACATATGCAACAGAGTTTGAGATATGTTAGAATTAACACATCAAATTTAGATTGGTTCGTTGTACCACCTACGATAACGGAAGCTGGGGCTGAAGCTGTTATTAAGTATATAAGAAATCAAATTCGCTCAGGGCGAGCATATTTAGAGTTGTTGCTTAGAGGCATACCTCCTGAAGATGCTCGATATGCATTACCAATAGGGGTTAAGACACATCTATCATCTGCTTTTAATGCTGAGGAAATGATCCACATTATTTATCAACGTACTTGCTTTGATGCTCAATGGGAAATAAGAACAGTAGCATACGCAATTTTATTCGCTGGTTTAATAGTTCATCCTAGAACATTCAATAAAGTTGGTCCTTCATGCATCTATGAAGGAGTATGTCGTGGGGTGGGTAAGTGGAGATGCAAGGATGATGCGAAAAAGATCTGGCGAGATGTTGTTAAAACCGCGGAGAAAGCACGTTCGGAATTCTCAAGAATTGAGAAAGGACAAATTCTAAAACTTGATTTAACAGATATTCTCGGTTATCGCGCACCCAAAAAAGTTGTTGAAGAAGTTGAGAAAGAATTATCAATGCCAATTAATCTAGATATTAATGTTTTATTGGAGGTAAGGAAGAAATGAATAAAACAGATTTAATGGTTAAATCATTTCTAACATTCACGTTCCTTACCGCAGTTATTGTGCTATCTAAGGTAAAATTGCATCAAATTTTTGGAACAGGCACGAGCTTTTCTTTACTAACAATGTTTGCGCCAATTATAATTCATTTCACTGGACCATATATAGGTGCCGTAGCGATTTATGGAGCCAGAATAATACAAATCATGCTTGGTATATCTAAATCAAGAACATTATTTTCCTATGTATTATATACACCTTTATTTTTTGCTGGATTCTACTTCGCTAAGATGTTTAAGAAATCTAAGTATGAACTAATCATACCTACCCTAGCAATTATATTATTCTTACTTCATCCAATCGGAAGAATCGTGTGGTATTACTCATTATTCTGGATAATACCTATACTAATCTCCTTAAATAAGAGGAAAATACTGGAATTAACTAGGAAAAGAGATTTACCAACGGTTTATATCTATGCATTAGCATCTACATTCATAGATCACGCGATAGGATCGATTATGTATCTGTATTACTTAAATATTCCAGCAATATATTGGAATATAGCTATACCTTATGTTCCATTTGAGAGATTATTCTATGCTTTAGGTATAACAATCTCTTATCTCTTTGTTAGAAATTCTTTAAAAGCCTTCCAAAAAATGATTAGAGTTGAGATAAAGATAGGAGATAGATTATTAGAAGAGAAAATCATCGAGGAAGAAGCAGTAATAATTAATTAGCTATTGAAATATTCTCTCTTATTTCATTATTTCTAATCTAATGAATTAAGTATTATTATATTGTTTTAGATTAATATATGGCTTTTCCACAATAAGAAGGCATATTTCTTTTTAGATTTTTGAGTCAAAATAGATTCATTTTTATATTAATGTTAGACCGATTAAGAAGGCTACGACTGCTGAGAATAGGCCTATTAAGAACCCAGATATTAATTGCTTTATTGTATGTATTCTCAATTTGATTCTTGTCCAGCCTATTATTGGTGTTAGAATTAGTGATAAGAGTAATAGTAAGTTGTCATATAAAGCTACTAGGGTAATTGGGGCAACAAAGCCTCCCACATGAATACTAGGTTTTGACCATACGTTCCCAATGACTATTAGCAAAGAGAAAACCACATACATAACATTGATTGCAATAAGAAACTCACTAACAACTGTTCTGGGTTCTATGGAATTAAAATAAATAATCCCGGCCAAATAACTAATTAATCCCACAAATACAAACGGGATTCTCTCTATTGCACTTAACTTGCTTGGATTCTTCTTTTTTATCATGGAATACATCAAAACTGGTCCCCATGGAAGAAGATACAAGAAAATTAGTACACCAATAATTATGTTCATCGAGACAAAGTTTCTATATTTGTTTAGATAGTACAATAGCACATATCCACAAACCCATGGAGCACTAAAGACATTAGTTATCACTTTTGCCAAGTTATCAGGCACTTCCACTATCCCTTACTTTAAATGAATGTTTATGAATGTCATTTCTTTAGAATTTCTTAATATTTAACTTTATTTATACCTAGTTCATAATTGACGAGGCATTCATCATCAAGATATATATTGATAAAATGTACATTTTATACTGAGAAACTCATTAATATGTTTTTTTCTATCGGTTATAGAGCATTGCAATATCCTGCATGAGAGTTAGTGTGGTGAGGTATTTGGATAAAAGAGAAAAAATTCTGTATCTCTTATTTTTCACGGCGTTATCAATTCTTTTAAGAACAGTTAGCGAGCCTTATTTAGGAGCTTATCTGGATAAAACGGGTTTATATTTAACAGCCTATTTTCTTGGGCTTTACTGGTGTGTGTTTGCTTCAATCTGTCTCTTATACACATCTCCGAGCCCCACGAGACGTAGAGGAATCTCGTATGCCGT
>JAHQWF010000137.1 GCA_029856055.1 Candidatus Njordarchaeota archaeon
GCCTTAACTCTTCCGCTCTTTCCAGTAACTCTGAAGTATCTATACTAACGTCAAGAATCTTTAATAGTACCTCAAGCATCTTTGCGGCACTAGCGGGATCAGCTGAAAAAGGCATGGGGAAAGTTTCTGATAGGAGTACTAATGCATTCTTCTTCATTAACCGATCATTCAGCACATAGGCGAAGGGACCGCTTAGAGTTCCATTCTCTACCTGCTTAACACCAGCTTTTCCTAACATAACTTCCGTTTCCTCACCCACAGGAGCACCTATAACAGAAATTTCGGTATCTGCTTTCGACAATCTTGTTTGTGATAGTGCCGATGCTAACATTATGGGTAATGCAATGTCTTTTTCATCTGAAATTCTTATTAGGTTAGCTAGAGGTACCATCATAAGTGAATTAATCGGAGCTTCATATAGTAATAGTAGTATATCATCTTTTGCAAATAATCTTATAACGGGTTCTGGCTTCTTGTTCTCGTATCTAATTATGATTGAAGTAGGATCAGATGTTATGAAGCCAACTCTTTTCATTCCGAGATCCTTAATCATCTTTCTTGCAGCTAAAATACTTACTAGCCTACCTCAGGAATAGCAATAATAAATTTTTTTAAACTGACCAGGCTCTATTTTCACTTCTTCGAAGACTTTAAAGAATTCTGGAGAGACTATTTTTTGAGTAGTCATAATTAATCACTATGAAAGAATTCACTTCAAATTCATAAACAAATAAGCTATTTATGTAAAATTAAGGAATTCAGCTTACATTTAAGCAATAAATTATCTTCATGTAATAGTAAATCAAAATAAGATTAAAGTCTATGCAATCAGTTTTCCCAGCCGTCATCATGCGTCAGACAGCCCAGTGTTCATCATTATTAATTAACCCAGATGCAAAGACATATTCTATAGATCTTAAAGTATAACATACAATGACGGAATAAATAAAAAAAGTATTTAGTGAACGAGAATAGTTCAATTTGAGATTTAATAATTATTAATGTGGGAAAGCTACAGTTTTATCTGTTAAGGGAGGATAGATCAGGAGAACCGCTTTATCCACTAAAATCGATGAAGGTGGATGAAGCGAGGGCAGTAATTGAAAATTCTTAAATATTAAACATTATAATATCATACCTACTCTATATAGGAGCTATAATTCTTTCTCAGCCTACTTATAACATAAAGCAAGGAGGTGCTCTAATATGTCGACACGAGCGCTCATAAGGGTAGGTGCGCACAGCCACATTAAAGGTCTTGGATTAGATGAAAAAGGTAAAGCAAAATTTGTTGGAGATGGATTAGTTGGTCAACTTAAAGCTAGAGAGGCTGCAGGTTTAGTTGTTAGATTAATTAAAGAGGGAAAAATGGCTGGAAGAGCTGTATTATTGGCTGGTCCCCCTGGAACTGGTAAAACAGCAATTGCAATAGGTATTGCTAGGGAGCTAGGTAGCGATGTGCCTTTTGTTCAGTTAAGTGGATCTGAAATATATAGTGCTGAGGTTAGTAAAACGGAGGTACTAATGCGAGCGCTGAGAAAGGCAATAGGCGTAAGGTTTAGAGAGAAAAGATGGGTATTGGAGGGAGAGATTGCGGAATTTGAACCACATTATGTTCAGCATCCATTTAACCCGTATCAAAGAGTCGTACAAAAAGCTAAATTAACTCTGAGAACAAAGGATGAGAGAGTTACTTATACTGTGGGTCCAGATGTAGCTGAGGAAATGATTTCAAGAGGGGTTCAGAAAGGAATGGTTATAATGATTGATAAGGAGAGTGGTCGAGTTAGTGTGTTAGGAATGAGCGAGGAAGCAGCTAAAGAGCTTGGATACGATATAGGAAGGATACCAAAAGTACCGGTGCCAAGTGGACCGGTAGAAAAAGAAAGAGAATTCGTTTGGACAACAACACTAGATGAATTAGATGAATTATTCCATAAGCAAAGGGGTGGAGGAGGGCTAGCATCACTACTCTTTGGAGCGACGGAAGAGAGAAAAGAAATAGATCCGGAAACTAGAGCACAAGTAGATAAACTAGTTAAAGAAAGGGTCGAGAAAAAAGAGGCAGAAATTATCCCCGGAGTTCTCTTTATTGATGAAATACACATGCTAGACATCGAGGCTTTCAGTTTCCTGAACCGTGCCCTCGAATCAGAACTAGCACCAATCGTGATTATGGCTTCTAATAGGGGTTTGACTAAGATTCGTGGTACTGATATTGTTTCTCCTCATGGTATGCCTTTGGATCTTCTGGATAGGTTGTTGATTATTCCTACGTATCCTTATAATGCTGAGGAGACGAGCGAGATCTTGAGGATTAGGGCTAGGGAGGAGGGGATTGAATTAGAGGATGATGCGATGGAACTACTTGTTAAATATGGTACAGAGATATCGCTTAGGTACGCAGTGCAATTGATGGCCCCCGCTGCAGAAAGAGCGAAGTCTAATGGAAGAAACAAAGTTACTAGAGAGGATGTTGAGGCTGTAAGAGAGCGTTTTGCATCAATAGAGGAGAGCATCCAGCATTTGAGGGAGTGGGAGAACAAGTTCATGAAATAAACTTACTCTTTTTTCTTAAACTCTTTTTTTACAATAGGTACACGTCTTGATATATTTCTAACAGTCATTTCTACCCCCCTAAAAGGGTAATTAAGTAAAAGAACATTAGACCCCTTAACCTTAATTTTAATTCCTAATCTAACTAATGCCTGTGCGACATCCTTGTCATCTGGAACATCGCGTGGGTAATTGCAGTTATTAGGACAATTTGTACATGGACCATTAATGAAACATGCGCTTGGACAAGGCACATTAGCCGTCCAAGAATTTGCGCAACAAGCAGATGCCCAAGGTATTAATCCATAGTCTCTAATCTTTTTTAGAATTAATTTTTTTTCTGGTAACGGGATAGATCTTTGAACATTATCTATTCTTTTTATCCTTCTCTTTATTTGCTTGACATTAATATCAATTGATTCAAGTCTTTGTAGGATTTTAAGCGTGATTCTAAAACTGCCAATGACAGCCCCTACAGCGCCAGCTTTCTTCGCAGCTGTTAATATAGAATCTACTTCATGTAAATTTACACCAGGTATGAGAGGTCTGAGAAATAATATTGGTGATAATCCAGCATCCCTCAAGTTCTTTATAGAATCTAAACGTTTCTCAGGATTAGGAGCTTTATTCTCTAATAAATCACTAAATTCAAAAGAAATGATTGTTACAAGCGGTGAAATTGGTGTATTGTATTTACTCGATATATTCTTGATTTTTTCAGCCATAACCGATGAAATATACTGTTTAGTTGAGAATTGGATTGGATTGCCTAGTTTAGCTAACCACTCTAACTTATCTAAAGCATTATTGAAAAATATGAAAGGTTCGGAAACGGCTCCAATAGCTAAGAGGGTACCAGTCCTACCTGGAAGAAATCTAGGATTAAGCAATAATGCGAAAGCTAATTCTCTTCCAGACAGAGGATAAGGCTTTGGATTGCTAAAACTAAAACCCATATCTTCAATATAACAGTAAGAGCATTGAAATGGGCAATTAATAGTGAAGTGAACAGTTAAACCACACCACCTAACATTACGTTTAACATGACTATCATTAATTACTCTTTCTTTCTGTCCTGGAGACAACGAATTATTAAACTCTCTTAAAAGTCTCAATTTATTCTCAATTAGTTCAAGAGGACTTACTCGAAGTAACACACTAGACAACCGAGAAAATGAAGGGGATAGGGTGGTGGCGGCGCCTGAATAGCCCGTAAACAATGAGACTGGTAGCGGGGGGTGGATTTGAACCACCGACCTCCGGGTGTCTCACAGCAATGATTCTCTTTTATGTTATGAGCCCGGCGGGCTAGACCTGGCTACCCCACCCCGCTGTTTCAGGCCGCCCCCTATCCCCTATAATACTATTCACTATCCTTTTGATTTAAATTTAAATTTTTTCCACTTAGTGTCTTATCCGTTTATTGGGATCATTTTCATCATCATTTCTATTGACTATAGTTTTTTGATTACATATGTTCCTCTTGGCACGCCTAAGTGGTTAGCTACGGGGTTGCATTTGGCTTTAAGTACGACATAGACGGGTTTATCAAATGTGTATTCACTTAATGACTCGTAAGCGCCCATACCTTTTGCTATGACTACATTCGCTTTATTGAAATTCTCTGTGAATAAGGGGTTTAGTCCTTCCTTATCCAAGTGGACTCCTATGAACCATCCAACAGGAATTACTTTATCGGCTACTGAATCGAATCCTAATTCAATTGCCTCTTTTATTGTTATGTCATTTAGAACTGGTGATTCTCTTGCTGCTACGATAATGTTTTTGTTTAGTTTTTTTAAGTATCCGACTACGTCTAAGTCGACTACTGCTTCTCCCGCATTATCCAATATGTATAGGATTTTCTTTGCTTTCTTAATATCTTCCCATAGATTTATTGTATCATCAATAGATATTTTTGATTCAGATTGATTAAGGTCTTTTTTGAAGGATTCAACTGAGAAATCGTACCCAGATATAAACCATTCTACAGAGTTAGCGACAGCTGCGCTTAAAATTATTTTCCTAAATGTATTATACTCGTTTAAATTAAGATCTATTTCTTTTTTGATTTCGTTCCATATAGTTTTTGCTAATTCATTACTCTTCTTTTTGAGTTCTCTATATGGATCTGGATTTTGTAGTACTCGTTGAACTATTTTTTCTCGCCAAGAACCGATCCACGAGGGAACTTGATTAAAGTTAAACTCCTTTATTAAGAATGCCATTAACTCTTTAGCTAATTCTAACTGCTTATCGTAGTCATCTTTTGCAAAGACCATACCTGCCTTAAACCCACGCTCAAATAAACAAAGCAGACACTCAGGTTTAACTTTCATCATAAGTCTCCTCAAGAAAGCTAAGCTTCTATAATTAAGTTATAAATATAGAATTGGTAGGGCCGCGGGGATTCGAACCCCGGTCGCCGGCTCCAAAGGCCGGCATGCTTGGCCACTACACCACGGCCCTGCCTCTGTGTATAGTTTATAGATATTTTATCTAGTTTTTTAAATTTTTATCTTATTGTCAGTTTGTCCCCTGTATGTAGTTCGTAAAGGGCGTTTGGCAGAGTTTGTTTGAGTTGGCATATGAAGCGAGTTCCACTGCAGTGTAGAGGCGATATCTTTTCTATTTTCATCTCTAGAAATGATTGGAGAGTCTTTTTTAGTCTCTCTGCATTAGCATTAATGAGATGAAATCCCCCTATTAAATGCTTTATTTCGTCGTGTTTTGTTATTTCAACTGAAAATTTAAGTATATTAACTATGCCACTATGACCACAGCCACTAATAACTATAATTCCATCATTCATTTTTATGGCAATTCCTTGATCATCAAGCAATTTATCCCTCTGTACTTCTCCATCGATCTCGATGTAAAAATCTTCGGGAAGCTCAAAGTTTGTTACTCTAGGTATTTCACCTAATACAAAGACGCCTGGTGTGATTTCTATAGGCTTTTTATTCTTAATTAATATACCACCAGCCCTCTCTATCTCTCTCTCACCGTACGGTATACCAATATATCTTAATTTGGGCTTTAAAGATAGTTTCTTTCTGAACGCATCTGGATGCGCGATTATTGGAATTTTTTTCTTGGTTAAATTTAAGACCTCAATGATTCCTCCAGCATGATCGTAATGTCCATGACTAAGCACTATGTAATCTATCTCTCTCATATCCGTATTTAGTTGCTGTATATTATATTTGAAAGCTATAGTATTGTTTCCGGTGTCGAAAAGCACTGAGTGTTTTTGATTATTTTCATAGAATATATCTATAAGCATTGATAATCCGTGATCTGCGATAAATTTGGGATTAAATGTGGTGTTTTCTACGAGGATAGTTATTTTGACTTCCTGAGGGATAATAATTCTCACCTGCAATTAATATCTGCTTTGCGCTAAATTATTTCGATCAGTTTAAATGATTGTGGTATGTCTTCTTTAGAGAAACCAAGACCAATTTCTTCGGGGAGTATTCTGAAACTATTCTTAGTGTCGCATTTCTTCGGCATTATTTCTTCTAATAATAGATCTGAATCCAGATCTGCGAAATCTACAGGGATTATTGAGGCTAGATAAGTGTCGACTGATATACCTATATTAGTTTCTCCAGAACAACCAATCATAACAAGCTTTCCTGATTTCCTAGCGATTTTTCCTAAACAATATACTTCTATTGGATCTCCAGCTTTCCATAGTTTTAAGTTAATTCCATCCACACTATCTTTAACTTTATCGAAATCTTGTAAATTTCTTATGCTTTCATCCGCAATTATCGGAATTGATGATTCATCCTTAATTTGCTTTAACCATTCGATTCTATCTTTAGGAACTGGCTGTTCAACTAAATCGATATCTAGTTTCATATCCTCTATTCTCTTTACTACAAATAGTGCATCATTTAGAGTCCATCCCTGATTAGCATCGATACGTAACGATACGTCACTAGGAAGCATCGACCAAACTTTTTCTATTATCTCTATATCTTTTCTAGCTTTTTTACCAACTTTTAATTTAATAGCTTTAAATCCATTATCAAGGGCAATTCTAACATCTTTCGTCGTCTCCTCTACACTTTCAATACCTATTGTAATATTAGTTAATATTTTTTTCTTAGTCAATTTACCAAATATTTCTCCAAAACGCAGATTATTTCCCCTAGCTATGATATCGAGCAGCGCTAAACTGAAGGGGACTCTTATGTATCTCGACTTGCTTGTTATCTCGTCAAAGTAGTAAGTTATCGTTTGATCGATGGTCATTCCTCTCAATTTTCTAGATATATTTAAAATCTCTTTGATTATAGAAGGGCTGTTTTCAGATAATATGCTTTCTCCTACCCCAAATATTTCATCTTGTGTCTCAAGAATTACTAATAAAACTTCTTCTTCTATTGAAATAGATGTTGCTATGACAAATGGTTTCTTGTATCTTATTCTACCGTGATAAACTAAAATTCTGTTAATCGGTTCTGTTAATGGCTCAGATAACTTAACTATTTTTTTTATTATTTTTTCTTTAAGCT
>JAHQWF010000147.1 GCA_029856055.1 Candidatus Njordarchaeota archaeon
GGGGTTTAACGGTACTTATAGCGTAGAAACTGCTCTCTAAGCGAGAGATACTTCATTCATATAACCCGAATATTCATATAATACGAACATTATTTGGATCCGCTAATTACAAGAATCATTATTTAAAGCGAAATTACGTCTTCTCCTGGATGTATTCTAAGTACTTAATGAAACCATAGATGCTGTGCATAACTGCGCCTGATAAGACTGGATTATCCTTATTCTTGTTCAGGAATTCATTAGTTTCATGATCGACTCTTAATATCTCCTTGAGAAATTCTTTTGAATCTGTACAATTCTGCTTACATATATTGAACCATAAATAAAGTTGTCCCATGTATTCTAACAGTTTTTTAGTAGCATCATTGTGCATACCGAAATGAGTGTAAGCAACGTATTCGGGTTGAAAACCAAGCATTTTCATTATAGATCGTATTGCCTTATCATAATTGAATGGGAAAGGTGTTGTGGGGGCTAATGAATCATTTATATAGAGACCGCCAGAGTCTCCAAGGAACATTATTCTTTCATTCTCTAAGAAATATGATACGTGATGAGTTGCGTGACCTGGAGTGAAAATTACTCTCATTAAAGAATTATCAGATATCTCTATTAACATAGAGTCCCTTAATTCAATAATTCTATCTTCAGTTATTGGATCTGGTTTACCGAAAATATTAGCTATTGCACCTAATACTTTTTTCGCGCTATCCCACAGATAATCAACGTTCATTAAGTGTTTAATGCCCCTAGGATGAGCTAGTATTTTTGCGTTACAGAATTCTTTGACCAGCTTGCTTGCAGCACCATAATGGTCTGGGTGGATATGTGTTAGAGCGATATATATGTGATCTCTTTGCGAAACACCTATGGATTCCAGAGCATTAACTAAATTCTCATGAAAATTAACGGGTCCTGGGTCTATTATAACTATCCTATCACCTAAAATAACGTAGGATGCGAACGTGTTCTTCAGTTCGGGATAAGCTACATCTACTTCATAGATATTGTGAAACAGTTTTCTGTGCAAAACAAACGCCTCCAAAGATATTTCTGTCCAGGATACATGATATTAGCAACTATAAATAATAACGAATTAATGATTAGGTAATCTTTATAAAGCATGCCTTAGAAGCCTATGGAAAAAGGATTTAAATTAGATAATATATTTTTCTCTCCAAAAGAATGATTAATGGTGACTTAATTATGCCTGAGGAGGAATTTGTAAGCATTAATATACCGAAGAGGATATATGATAAGATTGTAAATGAGATAAAGGACTCTACCGAATTTAAATCGCCCGAGGATTTCGTCACTTACGTGCTTGAGCAAGTATTAGAGGAGGAAGAGGAAGAATCTGTTTATAGTGAAGAGGAGGAAGAAGCAATAAAGGATAGGTTAAGAAGCCTAGGTTATTTATAGGTTCTTTTTTCTTCACACCTCTTTTAAAGTTTATCAACTCTTTTTTAAGCACTAGAAAAACTCTTTATTGAGAGACATAATACATACTTAGATAGTAGGTTATATGGGTGTTGTGAATGAGGGTTAAGGTAAAGTACTTTGCTTATATTCGAGCTGTTGTTCGTGATACCAAGGAGGAGACTGTTGAGCTTGATGGTGAGGCGAAATTGATTGATTTGCTTCGCAAGCTGTCAGAGAAGTATGGCGATAATTTTAGGAAAGCTGTTTTTAATCACGAGGATAAATCAAAATTAAGTGAAGAAGTAATAATACTTGTGAATGGTAGAAGTGTTGATGACTTAGAAATTCCTCTTAAGGATGGTGATACAGTTTCGATAATGCCGTTTCTGAGCGGAGGTTAGTGTTCGTTTAATCGAGGTATCTTTACCCCATATCTCTCTAATACTGAGAAGATTTCTCTAGCCTTTACTAGTGAGAGTAATTCTACACCTAGCTTACCTAACCTCTCTAATGCTCCTTGCTCTCTATCAACAACGACTATAGCAAAAGATATCTCGCCCTTAAACTCCCTTATGGTTTTAACTGCATCTTCTAGGGATCCTCCCGTTGTAGCTACGTCATCTACAAGTAGCACTTTCTTTGAAGCAACGTTACCCTCAATCAGTTTTTGCATCCCATGCATCTTTCTTTCTCTCCTTATATATGCCATTGGTATCTCATGGATACAGGAAATAAAGCTAGCTAATGGTATGCCTCCAGTAGCTATTCCGGCAACAACGTCGAATCTGTAACGTGTCTTAGCTAGATCATAGATCATTAGGGCTATTGATTTCATTAATCGTGGATAACTCACTAATTCCCGTAAATCGATATAGTAATTGCTCTCTAACCCAGAGCTCAATTTGAACCGTCCTATCTTTATTAGACCCAACTCATAGAGCTTAAGAATAAGTTCTTCTTTATCCAACTCTAAATCACCCTCTTGTTTCTATAAACTAAAATTATCTCATCCAGAGTGCTCAACGGGTCATCGGACAGAGTTATCTTTCTACCAATTATCTCAAAAGTAGCACCAGCAAGGATAGCGTCTCCTATACTTGCTCCTTGTGCACCTACTCCCGGAGAAATTATTATTGATCCAGGAACTTTCTCTTTAACTCTCCTAATATAGTTGGGTAATGTAGCAGGTGCAACAAAGCCGAGAACTCCAATCTTATTGGAAGCTTCCATTATGCTATTGAAATTCTTGTTGAATATTTCTTCAGCTCCAGGATGAGACATGGCTGCTACAACGAACAAGAATAGACCTAATTCATCTGCATATCTCTTTATCTCCTCTAAAGCCCCCTCTAACCCTATAAATCCATGAGATATAAACGCGTTGAACCCCATTTCTTTAACTAGATCAATCATTAACCGGCCTACGAAGCCAATGTCAGCCAGCTTTATATCAGCGATAAAGAAGTAATCTTCCCTGTAGCGGTTTATTATCTCGCTTATCTCGCTCACACCTTTAGATAATAGGTAAGGTAATCCCACTTTGATACCCGCGATATACCTCTTGGCTTCTTCAAGGAATTCATTTATCCCTATTGATGGCTCAATATCTATCGCAGCTATAATCGGGCTTCTCTCTCTATATTTGAGAAAATCACTTAATTGTGTCATGCAATTTCACCGAATCCGTTAGCTTTTTCTATGTTTATAAATTATGTTTGATTAGCTAAAAGACTTTGTGAATAAGGGATTTTAGATGCTTCCAACATCACTTAAAATACGGTTTGATGGCAAGAGAGTAAAGATTAGGGCGGAGAATAAATCAATAGCTGAACAGTTTAATCAAGAGGTTATTAGAGAGAGTGTATCTAAGTTAAGGAGATTACTGATGGAGGTTTATCTAAGCAATCCAATAGACTACAAGGATTACATAGAAGAGTTATTCAACGTTCTGGTACGTAATATTAACCCGGAAACAGGGATAGTGGATCTATATATCTTATTAGAGCCAGATGATGTGGCCACGAATTTCTTCATGAATGTTGGGGCACGGAAAGTTACTTTATCGATGAGACCAGTTATCAAGAGTTTTTCCTCTATAGCTAATATAATCAATAGTATTCCGGCGAAAGTGAGAGCAGATAGCGGTCTAGTGATAAAAACTAATAGTGATGATAGCCTGAACGAATTCTCAGCGATTATTAAGGATTTGAGGTTTCCTGATAAGATTCTAGAGATATATTTCGATGAAATTGGGTTAAGATTACTGAAACCTATACTAGATTTATTCGATAAACTAGTCTCAATTAGGCTCCTAGGGAGAGGGAATAAGGTACTCATAAACATTCATCAAAAATCGCTAGGAATAATAGACTTACGGGGCCTTACAAAGGTTGATACCGATTCATTAATAAGTTTTATCTATACCCTAAAGGAACTGAGCGATAAGATCTGTCACCTGCACTTAGAAACTGAGGCATACTTAACTAGGCTGAATGATTTATTAATCGAGATTATGAAGCGAATAACGCCGATTCATTGTGTGGATGTACTTATTTCACAAACTGAAAATAGATTTGATTTAAAGATCATGCATGAATCAGCGATCTTTCGGCTCAATTTTGCTGAAGAAATGTTTGATCGAATTGAGAGTGATCTGGACCCAGTAATACCAATCATAAACAAGGTTTTAAGAAGCAATATCTTCATAGATATATTTCTTAACAAGGAAAAAGCAGGATATAGGGTGCTTCCCAAGGAAGAGGAAAGGAAGTCGAGCATAGATAATTGGTTAAGGGATGTAGAACAAGCGATAAATGATTTTCTTAAGCTTAGAGGAATGATGTAATGTGCGGCATAGCAGGAATTTTATCGCTAGAGAGAAGAGACATATCTAGAGATCTGAAGAGAATGCTAGTCGCGATCAAGCATAGAGGGCCCGATGGTAGTGGAATTGTGATAAATGACAAGTTTAATTATGGTAATCTTGAATCCTTGGTGTTTCCTCGAGGGAATATTGGTATTGGTCACAATAGATTAGGTATTATTGGTAGGGGACTGCAACCTATACCAAACGAGAATAAGGAATTGTGGATAGTGCATAACGGAGAAATCTATAATCACAAATCTGTTAAGAAAAATCTGAGCAATCACGTGTTTATGACAGATATTGATTCTGAAGTAATTTTACACGCTTATGAGGAAGGCAGACTAGATCTACTTGATGGCGATTATGCGTTCGCGATCTATAACTCTGGTAAGGAAGAGATAGTTGTGGTTCGGGATGCTATCGGTATTAGACCAGTTTTCTATTGTTTTGATGGATCCCTTTTTGTTTTCGCGTCGGAGAGAAAAGCTTTTAGAAATATTTGTAATAGAGCTATAAGATTGCTACCTGGACATAAAATTACCGCAAGTTACGATGGAGTAATCGTAGAGAGGTTCGACGATATACCGTTCAATAAAAACAAGTATCGTGATCTAGATAGGGCTGAGAACGATCTACTTAAAGCTCTAGAAGAGTCGGTTGAAAAGCGGTTGTATCCCAGCTTGGGGGTCCTTTTTTCTGGAGGAATAGACAGTTCAATTATAGCTAAGTTAGCTTCCGAGCACGACTGTGAACTGAAGTTAATTACCGTTGGTTTAGAAGAGTCTATTGATTTATTAAGAGCTAGGAAAGTAGCTTCTTTACTAGGACTGGATCTGGAGGAATACGTGATAAAGAAGGAAGATGTATTCGAGGTATTCGCTAAGGTAATAAGAATTATTGATGAACCAGATCCTATTAAAGCCATGATCGGTATACCTATATATGTCGCAGCTAAACTAGCCAGAGAAATCGGACTTAAAGTCATATTAGCTGGTCAAGGAGCAGATGAATTATTCGGAGGCTACATGAAGTATCTGAATGAAAAGGATTTAGAGAGGAGACTTATGTACGATATAATTAACCTACATAAAGTAAACTTGGAGCGAGATGATCACTGCACCATGAGCAATAGTGTTGAGTTAAGATTACCATACCTAGATAGAGATGTAATTAAAGTGGCAACTAGGATACCAATTACATTCAAGATCAAGAAAGGGGTAAGAAAATGGATTCTAAGAAGAATAGGAAAAAGAATTGGTCTCCCCACCGAATCTATTCAAGCAGATAAGAAAGCAATTCAATATGGTACCAGAGTAGCATATATTCTAAAGAAGACAGCGAAGAAAATGGGAAAAGATCTTAAAACACTTGCGCTAGATATCTTTAAGGGAGATAATTAATGAGTGTTGTTGAATGTGAAATTTGTCCATTAAGATGCCAGCTTAATGAATCTATGCCTATCGGTATCTGTAAGGCAATTGGACTAATTAATGGAGAGATAAGTTTTCTTAACGATGGGGTTTTTGAATATGGTGTACATTATATTGAGGAACTAGGTTTCTATCATTTCTATCCTGGTTCAAAAGCTATGTATCTGGTCTTTCCTGGGTGTAACCTTAGGTGTCTGTTCTGTGAGAACTGGAAGATAGTTATGAAGAGTATAGTGGAAATAAAGGGCTTTACAGGAACCATGAGTCCAAGAGATTTGGTTAATTTATCTTTGAGCAAGAGAGTTGATGGACTGGTTTTATCATGCAATAGTGCTTTGAACGGTAAGTACATAAGTGAATTAGCTAAATTAATTAAATCAGAAGAGCTTTATCTCGCGCTCATAACTAATGGAGTTCTAAATGAACCATACCTCATTAACTTAGTAAGAAGTATTGACGGCTTCATGATAAGATTCTTCGGCTATTCTGATGAATCTTACTCAAGAATAAGTATATATCCGAACAGCTATTCTATGGCAATAAAATTCCTAGAGAGGGTAATCGATTTCAATAAGCATGCAGAAGCATCATATACACTGATAACTGGTATTAATGATAGTACTGAGGAGCTTTCAAATTTCTTCGAAAGCATAAAGAGTATTGATGATAATATACCTGTGCATTTAAGAAGATTTAAGCCCAGATACATCATGTATGATAGAGCGCCGACAAGGAATAAAGCTCTGGTAGATGCTTTTAAACTAGCCAGAGAAATCGGTATAAAATACGTGTATATTGATGATTTTTTCGAGGCTACTGAGAAAAATACATATTGTCCAAGAGACGGAACACAATTAATCAAGCGTATAGGGGCATGGATCAAGCATTCTCTTGACCCTGGGTATAAGTGTCCTAAATGTGACAAAGAAGTACCAATAACGGGCAAAATAAAAGACACGTTAGATCAGGACTTACTTAAGTTTAAAGCTTAGTCATAAAAGTAGCCAGCAATAAAACTGCGTGGGTGAGCAGTTAATTTTTGGATTAACCTTTAAAATTTATGTAATTACTTTAATTATTCATCAAAAATTCTAAGTATTTTAAATATTGGATCATCTAAATTTAAATACAATATAATGAGTCATATAGTTAACTATTACACATATTAAGATATATGTATTCTTTAGCAATTTTTATATATTGATTAGGCACATCAACATTATTAATACATATATTTCGAGGGAGAAACTTTGGCTGTTAGGACCTTACTTAAGCTAGGCAAAAGTAGCTTAGTAGTTGTTCTACCCAAAGAATGGCTAAAAGAAGTTGGCTTAAGAAGTGGTGACAAGGTAGTTATAAAGCAGGAGGACGATGGAAGCATTAAGATTATTCCAGCTAATTTATCTTCTTTCGAGACACCTATTAAATCTAGATTAGTAATCAATGTAGAGAAGTGTAGTGATAGCGATCTTGTTCAGAGATTATTGGTTGCTAACTATCTCGTAGGTAATGATAACATCGCATTAGCTACTAAAAACGAGCCAATTTCTCCAGATTTATTAAGGAATATTCGTGAAGTAATATCAAAGCTTAGGGGTTTTGAGATAATTGAGCAACACCCGTACATGATTACTTTGCAATGCATGATGGATGCCACTAAGTTCTCTATGGAGAACTTGGTTGGTAGAATCCTCGCTCTGTTACTCTCTATGTCAGACTATGTTAAGAAATCCTTTGATGAGGGGAACAATGAGTACTTGAAGAGGATTGGTTTTCTTGAAGATGAATTAGATAGATTATATTGGTTTGGTGTGAGACAATTATTAATGGTTCAGAAGAACCGTGCACTAGCTAAATTTGTTGGAATAGAGTCAGCTCTCCACATACTCGGAAACAGAACAATACTTAAGGTTCTAGAGTTAGCTGGGGATTACTTAGTGGATGTCTCTGAGGATTTAAACAAGATTTCTTGGGAGGAGCTAAATAAAAATGTAGAGCTAAGACAGAGTTTCTCAGATATATTAAACATGATTGAGGATGTAATTAGTGACACGTTAAAAGCTTACAACGGACTTGATGCATTCCTAGCTAACAATATCCTCAAGAAAATCGATTCACTAGGAAGAAAAATTAGGGATCTCACTGATAAGGTTGCTGATGAGACAAAAGATGTTAAGACTGGAGCATTCTTAATCAAGACACTAACAAGATTACTCGATATGGCTAAAAGCATTGGAGTTGTCTGCGAAATTGTTATCAATAGAGTTATGGAGGATCCGAGAAAACTACTAAGAGGTTGCATATATAAGGAGCTTTAAAGCTGGACATTGCATTTTCATATTTATACTTAGTAAGAGTATACTCGTATATCTATAGTTATGTAGCTTTTCTCATCTTTATATTAAATATATATTTGAATATTATTTATTATAAATGAGCTAAATATTGTAAGATAAGTATAATCAATTGTATAATTTAAGATAATTAATTTATACAGATATATGTAGAGGATTTTGCAAATGCTTAAGAGGAAGCTTGTAAAACTAGGGAAATCAAGTCTTGTGATATCGCTACCCAAGGAATGGTTACGTGACTTAGATCTAGATGCTGGAGATGAGCTAGGTGTAGTTATCGGTAAGGATGGTTGCCTTAAGATTATTCCACCTAGATACATAGTTAAGGCTAGAACGAATCCGATTGTGATTAATGTGGCTAGGTGTACTCAACCTAAGTTGCTTGAGAGGGTGCTTATTGGTGCATACGTCGTTGGTAAAGACCCAATTATAATTGAAAGTGAGACAGAGTTCAAAGGGGAGCATTTGGATGAGATACGTAGTGTTATAGATAAGATACGTGGTTTAGAGATCGTGAAAGAGAGCCATAAGCACATAGTGTTGAGGACTTTTCTTGATCCAACAAAATATCCTCTCGCGGGATTATTGCGGAGGATAACTAACTTAACTCAGACGATGATCGAGTATTTATTGACGGCGATTAAAGAGAGAAAAAGGGATTTCCTTGAGGAGATAGTTTATTTGGAGAATGAGATCGACAGAATCTATTTCTCAGCGCTTAGAGAGATTTTCATTGCTTACAAGGATGAGGAAATAGCTAATGCAGTTGGTATAAAATCCATATCAGAGCTTTTGAGCTTAAGAATAGCTGTAAAGATGTTTGAGATCTTAGCTGATACCCTAGCTGAGCTTGCTAGACAAGGAATAAATCTCAAAGAAGAGGTCTTCTCACAAATAATTGTTGATGCAGAGATCATGATGATGCTGTCTGACATAAAGATGGCTATTGATACTATCACTAAAACGCTGATTTATGGTAATGTTTCGTTGATAAATGAGCTACTTAATAGACTTGATCTCATCCGAGAGAGAAGCAGAAAGATTATTGAGCTGAAAGAAGAGAACAAGATAATGAGTGAGGAGCTTAGATGCTGGTTGAGAGAAGTAGCATGGAGATTAACAGCGATGCTAGACACTATTAGAGTTGTAGCTGAGTTAGCTATAAATATCTCCATAGATAAGACTGAGAAGAAATTTGAGTGCTAGTTCAAGAATCCGTAATTTTTTTCTTATCTTAATCTTATAATAGTCATATATTCCCAAGAATCATTTAAATATCTTGATGCTCAATTAAGCTATACATTGATTCAGGTGTAATAGTATTGGTTGTTAAGTTAGATGCGCTAGTATTCCAAAGAAAGAGCGATGGTAACGTAATTTTGTCCTGTGGTCTTGCTCAGAAGGATCTTGATTTACTAGCTAATCTATTATCAGCTTTACGGGATCTAAGTTCAGAGGCTATAAGTAACGAGAATAAAGAGTTTAATGTCACATTTCATCACTTTGGAGGATACTTCATATTTCTCCTGGCTAAAGATGACTTCTATGTCGGAGTTATAATACAGCCGATCGGGCTTGATCAGATCTCTGAGGTCGGTGGCATATTCAGTTTCGCTTCCCAGATAGCTGATGTTTTCAGGAATGTTGTATGGAATAACTTGAGTGAAGATGAAAAGGATCTTGGATTGATTCCTGAGACCCTTGTTTTCGAGTTCGAAAGGGCTATGACGGAATTCATTATAAGTAGAGGCTGGAGCGAAAGGATAAAGTTGAGCGAGCGGTTCATAGCTAGCAGGACTGGAGTGACCGTTATTAAAACTTTATACAATATATTGACTAAGAAGCTTGAGAGAGTCCTGGGACCGAAACTTACAGTCAAGATTTTTAATCTTTTACGGGATCAATACAGGGTTTATCATAAGAACGGTGATTTAAAGCTGGTTAGAAACAGAAGAGTTAAAGTCGTATTGATGCTTCCTGAAGAGGAAGATAAGTTATCTGATGCTTTAATTTTTCTAGCTAAGATTTATTTCTCGGTTTTAAATAAGATAAAAGATAGGATACATAATGATGCGTTATTTAGCCTGAGGCTATTTGATTTGATAGCGCATTAAGAGATGAGGTCTATGATGAGTGTGGTATCTGATATATTAAGTGTTTTTAATGCATCCGCCATAATTATAGTTGGGTTAGGCTTCATCATCAGCTTAATGAATTTTATTGATATTGCAAGAATCCTTTATGAAGTTGGATTAAAGGGTTATGGATTACCCAAAGTCGCATTTTGTAGTTTCTTATCGATATTAACTATGCTGGTTGCTTTTGTACTCATGGTATTTCTGGTTCTTGGAATGGTAGATTTGCAGGGATTGATTTTCTTCTTAATAGTGTTGAGTACATTGGCTAACTATTATTCGAATAGGATTCTGAAGAACATAATTAATGAGCTGCTTTATACATAATTTTATTCTCTCTTTATTATGGCGATAGCTGTTGTATTATCAATGATCTCAATTTGAACAATGTATTCTGGGTTCTCTAAATCAACTGGTTGACTTATTGGTTCAGCTGCTTTACTTATTAATTCTTCTCGATTAATGGGATATTTCCGGGTTTTTAGTGTTATTCTCCATCTGCCCTTAACCTTATCTTTTAGTTTCTTTACTGCTTCAGCTATCTTATCTATATTAGTCTCTACTAAAGCGTCAACTATTAGAAATCTATTAATATATCTTATTTTCCTTTCTTTCAACCAAGAAGTGTAGGTCTCCTCTATGCTTTTCCGAATCTCGTTTACTTCGTTTAGATCTAACTGGTAGAATATTGGCCGGAAATCCACAAGAATTAAACCCTTATGACCATTTGGGTTTAAGAGAACATCGGCTTTCCTTAGGATAGGGTACTTTTGGGCTACCTCCTCTATTAGATTCATCACTTCGAATCGCGCGAAAAATCCTACATCTTTAGGTACTAGTGGATATGAAGCAATAATGCCTTCCAACCTAACTCTCCTCTTTAATAAATTTCTCGAATTCTCTAGCGTTATCAAGCATTTTGATGTTGTTAAACATTACATATACTGATTCCACATTACCTCTGTTCATCACACTCATTATTTTCTCGTAGAGTTCCTTATAGTCCTCCTTTGTATACCGATACTTGTAGTTTAAGTGCGGCTTTCCATGAAGCCTGAAGTAAACTAAATCCTTAACTACCGCGGGTTCATTAAAAAACGGATCAGTTACATGTATTAGTCTCGGGATCTCCATGCAGGTTTCCCTAATCGAATCGCTTTTCTCAAGCCAATTTCCTCTAGGCTCCCATCCAATCAAAGAATTAACATTTTCCTTATTAAGTAACTCATCGAAACGCTTGAAGAACTTAACTGCTCTTTCAACGTTTTCCTTACTATAATCGAATCTCTTAGGTGTCTGAACCACCATCACGGGAGATCTCAATGTCTTCGCTATCTCAACCATATTAAGCATTATTTCCTCAGTAAATTTATTTAATTGCAAGTTACCTACAAATTTAGCTTTATCTGGATCAAGTCTTCCACGGTATTTCCTCCAAGTCGGGCTACTGCTTGGATGCGTCAATCCCTGAAAAACCTTGAATGTTAACTCGAAGTTTTCTGGTGCTTCATCACGCCATCTCTGCACAGTCTTCTTCATCGGTATGTTGTAGAATGTTCTCTGTAGTTCAACGACATTTACTAGGTTATAGTATTTTTTAGCGAATCCGCAAACACCTACTTTAATCATCATAGGGCTCACCTATTATGAATAGTGATCCAAAAACTGTTATTAATCAATTCAGTAATTTTCATTAAAATAATGATTATGGATTGGTTTCAGGGATATTGATGAAGGATCGTAAGCTAGAATCACTAAGTAAATTCTTGTCTCTTTTGCTCAGGCACAAGCCAGATATACTGAATCTTAAAATGAGTAAGGAGGGGTTCGTTGATCTGGATGAATTAGTTCAGAAGATTAGAAGCAGGAAGAATTTCGCTTGGGTGACGCGTGAAGATATAGAATCGTTAGTTAAGGGTGATGAGAAAGGAAGATTCGAAATTAAGGTGATTGATAGGAGAGAATTTATTAGAGTTCGGTATGGTCATAGCTTGAATTTACCTGTGGAGGTAGATTACCAGAAAGTTTCACTGGGAGAAGTCAAAGTACTTTATCACGGTACCAGGAAGGATGTTCTACCTTATATACTTAAAGAAGGCCTGAAGCCAATGGCTAGGAAATTTGTCCATTTAACAAAGACGCCTGAGGATGCATTAATCGTTGCGCGGAGAAGGCGTGGAAGTGCTGTGATACTAAAAATAGATGTAGAGAGTTTTCTTAAGGATGGTGGAGTAATATATAAAGCAACGGATAGAATTTATTTAGCTAAGGAAATCCCGCCAAAATACATTAAGATACATAAATATGGTGTGTAATTTATTTCAGATATGTGTGTTCAACAGGGTTTCTCCACAGTTTATCTCTAGCTTCCTTAACTATCTTATTCACTTTATTATGCCACTCTACAATATCCTTCGGATTCTCGGGGTAATTCTCGAACGCTTCATGTATCTTTGAGTATAGATCTTTAGCTATCCTCAATCTATTCAACAAACCAAACTTACCATGCATGACAGCCCTAATGATCTTGCTCCATACACCTCCACTTTCTTTAGGCTTTGACTCGATTTGGTAGAGTTCCTCACCACTAACGATTCTCTCCTTCATAATGAAGTTTATCTCCTCATCAGTGAAACCCTGTAACAGTATTCTAATTATTTCTAATGAAGCATTCTTGGCTCCATCAGCCTGCATGTATTCAACAGCATATGGCCATAAATCATTGATATCGAGTATGCCTGTTTTTCGCTCTAATCCATCGCTAATAACCATAGAAGCTATATAAGCCCCTATCATTGCATGACCCATTCCCCCACCATGTAATGGGTTCGCTTGAGATGCGGAGTCACCGACCAGAATCATTCCATTTAGAGCTATCTGAGATAACGGTCGCCTAACTGGTACGAAACCTCCTCCAGTATGAATTGTTTTCGATGGCTTAATGTTCCAGTCCTCATAGAATTTCTTCAGCAATTTAACGGGTGTCGGACCATTCTTTACTGGTTGTACACCCAAACCAATATTAGCTATTCTCTTTCCCTTCGGAAATATCCATGTATATCCTCCTGGAGCATATTTATGACTCAAATAGATATATATGCTTTCTTTCCCCCACCCGGGATCATAATCAAATTCAACAATATCCCTATAAGCCGCCGCTATATCGAATTTATCAATATGTTTCTCAAGAATCATATCGTTAGGTAATCTTATCCTCAAGGCACCAGCCTGTCCTGTAGCATCAACAGTTACTCGTCCCCTTATTTCCCTCACTTCACCGGTTTTTAGATTCTTTACCACAACTCCATGTACGAAATTATTCTTTACGATAGGTCTTAGGACACTGGTTTCATCCATTAATCCAGCGCCGCTCTTTAATGCATCATTAAGTAATCTCTGCTCAAACTTTAATCGATCAATAGTATAGCCCTCTCCTTTCACTATTAATTTATGCTTCTTATCTGGCGAAATAACTTCGGACGCATATATTACCGAGGCCAACTCGTCTCCTTGAGGCTTTGGTATCCCTATTTTATCAAAGTAACTGGCAGATATTCCATCTCCACAAACTTTCAATCCAATTTTCTCCCTAGGTTTCATATCTATTAGCAAAGTGCTATAACCAGCCTTAGCCAACTTAAGACCTAGTACTTTGCCACCTATTCCAGCACCAGCTATTATAACATCGTAATCAAAATCCAACCTAGACACCTCAAATTCGTGTGCTCATATTTGCTTTATGCTAAAGAACATTAGGTTAGGATTAAAACATTTATGTAAATTAAAAGGTTTATGCATTTTTCTAGACAGCTCGGTCATCTGTTTACTGTTAAGTGCCATGAGCTTATAGATATAAGGCAACTAGCGTGACTTCTTAATCATATTTAATATTTACCATGTATGGATAAAGAGCTAACTAAATACAGAAAGTTAGCTTACTGATAAAGGGATTAAAAACGAGAAATAATCGATCTGTTTAAAAAGATCTTAGTAACTTCTCTCAATCACGAATTCGGCCAATCGTATTAAGTAATTTTTTGCGGTGCCATCGGGAAGAATTTCGATCGATTTTATGGCTTCGTTAGCATACTTTCTAGCCAACTCTCTTGTTGCTTCACCACCTCCATTCTCTTTTATTATCTCTATTGCTTCCCTTATTTCTTCTTCAGTCTTGTTTTGCTTAGCCAATATCTCAAGTAATTTATCTTTCTTCTCTTTTGAGGCGTTCTGAATAGCGTAAAGTATGGGATAAGTTTTCTTGCTTTCTCTAACGTCACTACCCACGGGTTTTCCTGTCTCTTTCTCTTCACCAAAGAGACCTAGAATATCATCAATCATTTGAAACGCAATACCTATTTTCTCACCATAAGTAGTTAGAGCATCAATTAATGATTCTCCAGCATCAGCTGCAATAGCTCCGAAACGGGAACTACATCTAAATAAATAAGCTGTCTTGCGCCTAATCATATCCATGTATTCCTCAACGCTAACATCCATCCTCTTCTCAAATTCCATGTCCATGGCTTGACCCTCACAGATAATGGCAGCAGCTTCGGCCATCTCTTTAATTATACGAATTTTGTTCTCAGCTTTTATATCGGACTTAGCCATGAATTCGTATACTTTAGCGTGGAGTAGATCGCCAGCTAGGATCGCGAAGGGTACGCCCCATAATACGTGAACTGTTGGTCTTCCTCTCCGTGTCTCGTCCTGATCCATTATATCGTCATGGATAAGTGTGAATGTGTGGAATATTTCTACTGCGGCAGCTATTGGCAAGACTCTCTCTATGTCGTCTCTGAATATGTTATATGAGTTGAGTATCAAGAATGGTCTAAGTCTTTTGCCACCAGCCTTTATTAGGTGTTGTGAAGCTTCATATAGTTCTTTTGCATCTCCTCTCAAGTTGCTTAACATGTAATCATCAACCATTTTGGCTAGTTCCTTAACATGTTTTAAGAGTTCTTCAAATGGCATTAATTTCTCCTCAAATAATCAGTTTTCTTTGCTCTATCCAATCTTTTAAAGGTGATAAAACTACGAATTTAGAATTTCTTAATTCAGAAATATTCCTTGACCCAGTTAAAAATAATGCTGTTCTTAATTCATCTAAAAACAGGTTTAAAAACTTCTTAATAGAATCAATGCTTTCCATAGCCGGTTTAAGAAACGGTTTAGCCATTCCAACGAAATCAGCGCCGAGAACAAATGATTTAGCCGCATCTAGACCTGTCCTAATTCCTCCGCTACTGATAACATAGACTTTCTCTTTCCTACCTGATTCATGTATTGCTGTCACGACTTCGAGGATACTTGCTGCTGTTGGAATACCCCAATCCCAAAAAAGTTTACCCAAGTTAGCTTTTGTTTCATCATTTCTCTTTCTAGCTCTATAATATTCAACAGCAGACCAACTCGTACCGCCTACACCAGCAACATCTATACCATTTACATTGGCGTTAATTAACATGTAGGCTGTCTCCTTAGATATTCCCGCACCAGTTTCTTTAACTATGACTGGTATACTCAAGTAATCGGTTATCTCATGTATCTTTTCTAATACGCCGGAGTAATTTGTTTCGCCTTCCCATTGAATGACTTCCTGAAGGGCATTTAGATGTATAGCTAGTGCGTTGGCATCTATCATAGATACTAACTTATCTATATCGCTGAAAGATAGTTCCCTCAATTGTAGTGCCCCAATATTACCTATCAAGAACGCATCAGGCGCTGTTTCCCTAGCTATCCTATATGTGTTAATTACATCTGGATTCTTAAGACCGGCTCTCTGGCTACCTACACCCATAGGAACATTATATTCACTTGCAACATTGGCTAGATTCCTATTTATTTTGGCTCCTAATTCGGTACCTCCTGTCATTGCTTCGATTAAAATAGGTGCATCAAATATTTTGTTAAATAGATTTGCTCTCAAATCAATAGATTTGAGATCTATTTCTGGTAAAGATTTATGAATTAGATTCACGCATTCAAGCCAAGTAGTTCTCTTAGTTACTACATCGTTTTCTAAAACAACATATATATGTTCGTCTTTCCTCGTTTTTAAGATATCATTCAACCTATTGTTCACCTCGGAATCTTGCCACGAAGCCTAGCGTACAATGCGTAATCGATGTAACGTTTATTCTCTATGTAATCTTTCACCTTAAGAGCTAGCTCACGTTTATGCTCAATACCCTCAGTTACAATTAAGCTAAAGGCATCACTTCCAGCCCCAGATCCAAACGAGACCATCAGTATCCTATCTCCAGGTTTGGCTATATCTAGAATAGACGCTAGACCCATTAGTGACGAGCCCGCGTAAGTATTGCCTATTATCTCAGATACAATTCCTGGTTCTACTTGTTCTTCCTTGAAACCTAGTCTCTTTCCGACGGTTTTTGGGAACTTGTAGTTTGGTTGATGGAACACTGCATAAGTAAAGTCTTCTGGGGATAGACCAAGTGCATTCATTAATCCCTCAGCAGCACTCATGATGTGGTGGAAATAAGCTGGCTCTCCCGTAAATCTATAGTAGTGTCTAGGATATTTCTGACCATCTCTACGCCAGAAATCAGGTGTATCCGTAGCATATGAATAAGATGCCTCAATTTTAGCGACAGCATTTTTTTCATCGAATGGACCCAAGATGTAAGCGACAGCTCCGCTAGCAGCCGTGTATTCTAGCTCATCACCTGGTCTACCTTGAGCTGTATCGGCTCCAATTGCCATTCCGTAGTTTATCATCTTGCTACCTACTAAACCCATCACGGTTTGTATTGCTTCTGTACCAGCTTTGCAAGCGAATTCGTATGTTGCCGATAAAATGTTTGGAGGTATGCCTAGAGCGGTTGCTATAGTGACTCCGGCGCTTTTTACTGCATATGGTTTAGACTCTGTGCCGATTAAGACTGTTCTAATTTTTTCTGGTGGTATTTGAGCTCTTTTTAAAGCATTTCTGCCCGCTTCTATCGACATAGTTATTATATCTTCATCTAAATTTGCTACAGTTTTTTCAATAATGGGTGTAGGGAACTTAGATCCATCATTATCTATAGTACCGCCACGCCAGATTCTCGCTATCTCCGTATTCTTTATTCTAAATCTAGGAATATATGCCCCCCAACCCCATATACCAACTTCTCTTGAAGGTATCATTAATATGTCTTCGTCTTCCATTCGTATTGCCCTAGTTCAAGTAATCATTATAAAGCTTCCAAAAATTCAGAAAACTAACAAATCAAGTTATCAAAAATCCTTTACTACATGGATATAAATTTTGTGTCTAGAAACGGTAATCTTACATAAATAGAATGAAAGAAATCTTTGCCTAAAAAATAAGGAGAAATGGAACTATTGAATCATAACGCCGATCAAGAAACCAACTAACCCGGTGAAAGCACCTATCTTGGCATATAAACTAGCTTTAGATGCTCCAGCAAACCCCTTGAGAGCGTAAACAAGAGATAAGAAAGCAGCTATGTCCCCAATAACCATAAATGGTATGAAATATATTGAGACTACGCCGATGAATGGGAGGGCTGAGAAAGCTAAGATTGCTATCATTAGAAAGAATGCTGCTACACGAGAAGCGAGAGGAATGCCTTTACTTCTAGCTAATGTCTTAACATTTTTTACCGCATCCCCCTCGATATCCTCTATTCCCTTTATTATTTCCCTAGCAATAAGAAGCGTTGTTGATACTATGAAGAAAAGGGTTACTGTGATTAATTTAGCTAGATTAAGCGCCATACCAGTAATAGTCCATCCGTAAATATAACCGATAGAGAAGGAGCAACCTACCGTTACATTACCTATGAAACCCATGATCTTCAATTTACTTGAGTATAGTACACCTATGATAGCGAATATGACAGCTATAACAAATGGCCAGAAATTACTGATTAGCACGGATGATAGAAGAGAAGATAACAAGCCTAGAAAAACGAGTATCCCGAAAATTATCTTTGCTTCATTTAAACTTATTGCGCCACTGGGTAAAGGTCTATTTGGTCTATTGATTTTATCTATCTCGATATCATATATGTCATTTATGACGTTTCCCGCTGAAGCTAGAAAAATGTAGGCTAACATACCATTAATAATTATTAGTGGATCGTGGGTAAATAACCAAGCGCTGGTCACAACGCTGAGCGAACCCATAAAAGAGTTATGAATCCTTAATAGTCTCGGTAATGAACGAAACCGCATTACTCTTTCACCTTAACGGCCGCCCGCATTGCAGATATTGTCTCTCTTAATACATTACTAATAGACTCGAAATCACCTTTCTCTAAATACTCTTCATAATGAGTTCCTTGAACAACTATACTAGCACCAGCAGCAATCATCTTAGCAGCTTGCTCAGGACTTCTAATGCCGCCACCAACGATCACAGGTATATCAATGAACTTAGAGACGGCACCAACGGTTTGATATGGAATCGGTTCTTTGGCGCCAGAACCGGCCTCGAGATAAACCATATCAAAACCGAATAATTCTGCTGCAGTAGCAAAAGCTATAGCTATCTCTGGCTTATCTCTCGGCAATGGCTGAACTTCGGCCACGTACCCAGCAGTTCCTCCAGGTTCAAATATTAAATAAGCGAGCGATATTGTTTCAAGCCCCCAAACCTTTATTATTGGAGCAGCGATTGCTTGGGCTCTAACTATGTAATAATGGTTTGTCGAGTTTAATGGTGATAGGAAGAATAATGCATCAGCTTTCCTAGTGACACCTGCAATATTACCAGGGAACAATATGACTGGCTTACTTGTCCCATTTTTTATTTCATCGATCACGGTATCTAAGAATTGTTTATCGAATGCTGTTGAACCTCCTATCATCATTCCGCTTGTACCACCTTTATCTAATGCCTCCGCTAGTTTAGAAAGTGATTGAATATCGATTTTGAATGGATCTGGATCTATTAGGGTTAAGTGAGCGAACCCATTATTATCTATCTCATTCATTAAATATTCCTTTACTTTTTTGACGGGAGATGTCATGATGTTCTCCATCCCAAGTGATTAGAGTAACTATTTGAGTTGTTTCTCAAAATGGTTTAAGTAATTATTAATATTATTTTTACTATTGTTTTTCATAGCGAGATGAAGGGAGAACAGATAAATAAGTGTTTGTATTAGGTGTATTTATGGAAATACTTAAATGGATGCGGATTAAGGTAGTGGCTCCTGAAAAAATCAAGTTAAACGAGCCGATAGAGATAAAATTCAATATCGATACTACAGGGTTGAGCGAGGATCGGCTTGTTAAGCTCGGTTACTCGCATAGTCAACTACCGCTTAACATTTCAATGCGCATTTTCAGTGATTTAGACATTAAATTGGCTAGGAAAATTAATTGGCGTATTTTTGAGAAAGGTAAGAAGTTTCATAGAAAGGAGGAACTGGCTATAACTGAAACTAGACTAAATATCCCATTAGGTTCAGCGCTAACATTTCCTGTCAAACTAAGTATTCCCAAAGCATTTCCATGGGTCTACATTAAATTTCCTAAGAAAAACCGGCGTTTACCAAATGATATAGAGGAATTCGAAATTAAGAACGGAATTAGTATTGGTGCTGAGATTGACGGTTTTGATTTAAGCGAGTATTTCAACAACATTATAGAGTTCTCGCCCTCAGATCTTTATGATGAAGATAGGGCTCTCTCGATACTAAATGATATAGTTAGTAATTGCTTTTCGGATGTCTCACTAGATCTAGAGAACAATAGATTATGCTCATATCTCACATTGCAAGATGGCACTAAACTGGAGATAAGGACTAATGCGAGATATGTAGCTGTAATGGATAATCTATTAAATGCGTTAAAACTTAGGACCATTAACTTATTTACTCATATTTTCTATCTAGAAGTGACAGAATTCCCCAGCAATTTGCCAAGGATATATAATCTCGAGGGAGAATACGTTTATAGAATCGAGATCATACCAAAACAGGAGGCCCCGAGATTAAAAAGCGAGATAACACTATCCAAGTTATCTCTAATCCTTATACTTGATGTATCGATAAGGGAAGCGAGAAGGAAGTTAAGAAGGCAGAAAGCAGATCTATTTGTCTTATTGTCCCCTGATCAAAATAACGTAAGTGTTAACTGGGAATTAAATATGTACAAGTCCAAATTCTATCGTTTCATAAAGATTCTGGATGGAAAATACTTGTTCACTGGATTGCCTCAGCCATTCATGTATGATGACATAGATTTCACAACAATAGGTTACTATGTCCTTAAGTTTGGTGAAAAAGGATCTGCGAAGAGTGCAATAGAATTACCATTCGTTGTAACTAATACTTAATTTAATTACACTTTTATAACTGGATCATAGTTAGTTTCTATAACTAAACTTTAGATAAGGTGTGTTTTTGAAGGTCTTTTTAAGCGGTGATGTATACATACTTGTTCTAGATATCGGAGAAAATTTGGTAGAATCCATAAAGAAGTTTGCTAAGGAGCATGATTTCTGCGGGTTCATGGTTGGTATTGGGGCATTAAAAGACCCGATCATAGCTTATTTCGACAAAGAGAGTAAAGAATACAAGCATATAAAACTAAGTGGAGACTACGAATTAACTAATTTAACTGGTAATATCGGCAGGTTGGAAAACGGAGATGTTATCCCTCATATCCATGTAAACTTGGGTGATGAAGAAGGAAAAATAATTGGTGGGCACTTAGTTAACGCAGAGGTAGCAGTTACAGTAGAGATATTCCTAACGAAGACGAAGTGTTTCTTAAGAAAGAGGGATAGTATCTTTAACTTAAATTTAATTATGGAAGAAGCCTAAGAGGTCTTTTGTTAACAACGCGTATGTGAAACCATATGTCTCTACTATTTCCCTAACCTTTTTCTCTTTTCCTTTTTCATAGATAGTTATCGGGGTACCATCCGGGGTTATAACTGCGACTTCCTCAGCATGTATATCCAGCATCTTGGCAGCTTTCGCAACTACCTTTGGCATTGGATCATTTAAGTTAGCATGTATAACAACGCTTTTTCCAAGGTTTCCATGCTTCATTTCGTAAAAATAGAGCTCTACCACTTGATTTTTCTCATCTGTCACTGAAGACATCTCCCCTGGATTTGAGTTGTTTATCTAATATGTTATATGATTTAAAAATATTACACCTAGTATATGCTTTGGCAATGTTAAATTATTGAGAGAAAAAGGATTTGATTAATTGAGAAATATTATTTGAGATAAATTAAATATTATGATTTAAAACCATGCGTTACTTAGCTTGACGGGATTATTCATCAAGATAATGAATATCTCTACGAAAAGCAACCAATGAGCTATACCCATTCGCCCCTCCTCATCCCACTTACCCTTAACTAGATTACCTAAGCATTTTGTTGGATCCGTATGCGATGTATAAACTTCGATTTTTTTACTTAATGTTATTAGGGAGTTTGGAGGGAGTTCTGGATATAGTCTCGGTATCTTAATGATAGCAGGCTCTATCTCCTCTCCTCTAAATATAGTGTAAAAATACTGTTTATTTTGAGAGGAAGCCTTTAGATTTAAGAAATGAGGGAGAACATCACCATATTTAGATGTCTTAAGAATCCAGAACGCCTTCTCTTCCTCAGCTGACCTCTTGTCCCAGTCGTCGTCTTCTGGCGAAGCTATGTGTTTGAACATGTACATTTGTAGTAATCTCTTTTTAAGATCCTTATGCTCCCTACTCTTCCTTAATAATGTTTGCAAGGACTCTAGTTCTTCTAGTAAATCATCAAAGC
>JAHQWF010000144.1 GCA_029856055.1 Candidatus Njordarchaeota archaeon
CAGTAGGTTGATGATGCTGATGCTGAAGTTGAAGTCGTCTCCCCATGTAATATTCGCCACTACTGGCGTAGCTACGACGCTCGTTGGGATCGAGAGAACACGGACATAAACTGTTGCTTCAGCGCTCTCGTAATGCGTTTTCTCTAGTGATATTTCAATAGCGTATGTATGACCATCAGCCAATTTACTTGAGTCTATGGAGATTATGTATACTCCGTTTGAGAATATAATTGTCACTCCTTTATTTATTCTTCGTCCTGTCTCTAAATCTGTTACGTTTAGTGTTATCTTATCAGTTTCTATGAATGCTCCATCTCTTGTTCTGTTCCAGTATAGTATTGATTGGCCAGTTTGACCCCAGTAAAGAGTTATGTTTGCTGGTTGTGTGAAGTACATTGTTCTAATGGTTTTTACAGTAAGTGTAATGGTGATTGTTTGATTTACGTAGTATGGTTTATCTAGCTTCACATTTACTGTGTATACATCTGGTATTAATCCTAGTTCTGTGGTATTTAATTCAATTAGGTATACTCCAGTGGTATCTGGCTGAATTAGTGTTGTGTATACTCTTTCACTTCTAGAGTTGATTATTGTTAAGTTAGCTTTATCTGCAGATACTCTTACTTTATGTAGATTATCGAAGTAAGTTACATTGATTATTGTTGTTAATCCATATTCTATTGTTTCTGTTGTTTTACTGCTATAAGCTATTGTGGGGATGGCATTTATTGATATGCTTATAGATGCTTTCGCTGTTTGGTAATTAGGCTTTGTTGCAGTTATGCTTAGAAGATATGTCTCTAATTCTAGGCCTAAAGTACTTATATTAATTAGGTAGTTACCTCCACTCTCTTCCGATGCTTTGCTTGATTCGACAATATTATTAGTTGAATCGAGTAACTCCCAATTAATATCTGCATTTTCTACGCCTTCCTGAATATCTGTTCTAAGCAAGTTTAATGATACATATATGTTCTGTGTATAGTAGATGTTTATTGATGAGGCATTAGTGAGAAGCAATGTCGGTACTTGTAGGATTGATAATGTGTATCTTAATGTAACATTGCTGTAGCCTAGTTTACTAATATCTATCTCTACAACATATACGCCCACTGATAAGTTGCCTTGTAAACTCAGATTATATGAATAATACCCTCGTATCGATGTACTTTCTATCAGTTCTAGTGACCTATATTGAACAGTCTCTCTAGTAATTCTAGCTTTAACTATAGCGTCACTCACTGGTATATAGAGGAACTCGGATGTATGAGTAATGTTGACCCATACTGAAACATTTCTACCCCAATAATTCTCAATTTTATCTGGGTAATCAACAATCATAGGTATTGGTAGAATATCGAGCGTAGCATTTGCTGGCGCTGGCTTAATGTAGTCGGGATTGAACCCAGTCACTTGTATCAGGTATGTTTGACCCGCTTTTAGTTTTCCACTTAATGTTATTTCATATGTGTATAAAGTCTCAGATACGTTTACCATGTCACCGCTCTCTATAACTTCACCCGTGAATCTATCTAGAATCCAGAGAGTTAAGTTAGCTGGAACAGCTTCATCTGTCAGTGAGTCAATAAACTGTGCATATACTGCGATTGAAGAGCCCCAATAATCTTCATATGTCTCTCGCGACAACGTTATATATGCTGGCTTTGAACCATATTGTACGGGTACTGTGACATTAAATACTTTTGTTTTATTGAACTCGATTTGAACATTGCTGGATGCCATTATTCCATAGTATTTAGCGTTAATTTCGTATATTCCGTGTGGCAAATAGGTGAATTCAGCTATTCCACTACCGTTAGCTAACTTGCTATAATTTCTTGTATCTACAAATAGGTAAGCTTCTGCTCCCGGTAGCGTTTCTCCATTTATATCTATCGCCCTAATATACAGCGTGGAAACAGCTAGATTAAGAGTAATTTCATTTGTTGTGTTAGATATATCCCATATGATAGTAGTACCATTTGTAGCTTCTACTCCATAGGCAGATTGATAATATAACGATATCGAGTACTCTATTTTATCTATAGTTAGATGACCTACTGGCAAGTTCTCTAGAAGCAAGTAACTTGAGGTAAACATACTATGGGTGCTATTTATTATTATTTCTTGACCACTTACTCCATAATAGTAGACTCCGGTTATGTTTAACACATAACTGTCTTGGAAATCGCTATTATCTCCATCAAGAACCTTCAGATATAGATCTTTGACATGTATTTTATATTCAAATGTTGTGTCACCAGTTATGCTTATTGACGAATTAGTTCTTGTAGCTGTTGGGAAATCTAAGTAGAATGCAGAGTTATTTGTCCAAGACAAGCTTATTTCATAGTCATTTGATGCGGGTATGTCGCAGAAAGTTACGATGCCATCCTTATCTGTAACACCTATCAAATTAACATTTTGCTCAACTGAATGAAGCGTTATTTCTGCATTAGGGATGCCGCTACCATCTATGTCTCTAACTATTACATTGACATCTATTGCTGTACTCTCAGGAGTACCTTTACCGATCGTTATTGGGTACGTTAAAGCTAATGTATTGTCTTTTGCATCGCTTATTATATTTGAACCCAGTACTCCAGATGTAATTACATATGTTGCTGAAATAGCGTTATCTTCGCCACCAATTAGGTTTGTATAGATGCTGGAATATGCTCGATACTTGCTCACTTCCACCATAAAGCCACTTACTGTCAAATTACTTAGGATGCTTGTGTAACCATTTGCATTAAGAGATAGTAAACTCATAGCTAGAGCATAATTATTCGTTTCTTCATAGAAAGCTAATATGAAATTCTTGTCGACCACATTTATCATGTTGTGGTTTAATGCCTCTCCTCTCAATACCGTTGTATAGGGGTACAGCGATATGTTCTGGTATGAAGTAACCGTCCCCCAGTAATTTGAAAGATCTATGCCCATTAACGTGATGTAACCACTATATGTTATGTATTCCGGTGTATGAATTGTCCTTTCAATCATGAAGTAAGATGCATTAGCCACAAAGGTATATATGTCACTAACGATTATTTTATGTTCAACACCCCAAGATACAGAATACTTTGTAAATATGGGTCCTTCAACAATTCTACTTACTGAGATTATTGGGGGTCTAGGGTCAAGCACTAGAAGTGATAATTCCTCGTATCCTAAATAAGCTCTGGAGCCAGTACTGTAGGTAGGGTTGTAGTGCCCTGGCTCTGGCCAAGAATATGCTCCTGAATAATAATTCCATCGCCAATCCCCCGTCCAGCCAGTCATTACTTTAATTACTATTGGCTTGTCAGCTTCTATATGCAGTCTCGTATTTCTGGGAAGTGGTATATCAACCCAGGATGAGACTTTTCCTAGGTATATTTCATTTGGATAAGTCACAATTATTTCTCCTGTAACAACATCCCTTGAACGCCAATTAGCCGGTGTATTGTTTAGGTAGACATATACGTGAGTATCTGGTTCTAATGCTCCTATTTTCACGTATCTATTTTGGAATGGGAAAGCTAGGTCAAATATCTTTCCGCAATATAGATATTGACCACCATAAGATGTAGCGCCATCTGTTCCTTCATAACCCCAATAGCCTGTTCCCGTATAAATAAGTATTGGTTTGTCTGCATTAACAATGGCTAAGCCCCATTCTTCATGAAGAAGCTCCACAATCCATGGTCTATCTTGTGAACCATAATAATTGACTGCTGATTTCACGGGAGTGGCATAATAAAATGATACTTCATAGGTATTACCAAAGTTACCCCAATATGTGCTTGATCCTAAACTACCTCTTCTTCTTCCCCAATAAGCTAATATGAAATCTTCTCCGTCGCCATCCTGCAAAGGACTAGTTCCGTTCCAGTAGAGATATAGATTTAAATAATCATTTGTATTCCAGCCAAGCACTATCCAGTAACTTTTTCCTCCTGGTAAGCTGATTACAGTTTCATTCCAGTTGCCCGAAGTTGGGTTGTTATAATGATAACCCGTAGTTTCAGTTGGTACTACTGTTCCTATATAAGTCATGTACATTTCGTAATAAGGTTTAATACCATACCTCCTAGCTGTTTCATTAAAAACTAAAATCGAAACATTGAACGCTATCGGTGTATTTGCTGGCGTTGTATCGTTCCGGTATAAATCAACAGCAATAACTAAGTTAACATATAGGGGGTCATCAGAGACTTCATATGTTTCATTGGCATCTAATGTCAGTGAATATGTTTTGTATGTTTGGAAATCTTGTAACGAATAGTTATAATACTTTAATTCGACATCTATGTTCGTATTGTTGTATAGAGGAACTATATTGAATCTGCTGAAGAACGGGAAGACGTACTTTCTATACTCATAACCTTTTATCATACCGAAGAAATCGTTGGATAAATAGCCACCTATGATCGTTATAGGTTTACTAGCCGTTACTCTAACGATATCATTCTCGAAGAATGATGGACCAGAATTTTCATTATTATCATAATAGCCGTATGGATAAGAGCTGTAGTAAGTTCTTGTGTCTCCCATACCATGGAACCATACTTCTCCAGCATTAAGCGTAAATTGGAATGAGTCATCACCTTCGCTTAAGTCAGTTACTTTAATTTCTGTGTTATCGAAATAAGATGTGATGAAGAGGTCCCTTGGAACCCATAATACTATGTCTGTTCCAAAGTAACTGTAGAATGCATCATCACTATCGTGATCTACACCGTAGCTATTTGGTTGTGTTGATCCAAGATCGGTAACAAAAATCGAGACTGGTTTATTTGACTCAACTTTTGTTAAATTATAGTATGATTCTCCAGATGGAGGATACCTAAGCATCTCGTTACTGTCTATTGTTGTGTCTACCAATAATGCCCACGTATCTGTCGATCTATTGTATCCATAAATCTTAATTCTTGTGTCGTCATACCAAGCTACTATCTTCATGTGATCTCGTATTCCAGCGTAACCACTATAGTTAGCCATAGTGATCGAGTCTAGCCAGATATAAGTTGCGTTTGACGGGTATGTTACAGAGGGTAAATAATATAGTGAGGATCCTTCTGCTAGTTCTTGACCATTGACAGATATTGATACACCACCATTGATTTGAATATTTGTCTCAAAGAATTTATTCTCTATATAGTATTTTCCATCTACTTCACTATATACCAGATACTTATTCTTATCACTTGTAAATTGATATGTATATCCAGTATCTAAGTCGTTCCAATAGATATAGAATAGTTTCTTTTCATATGGCGTCAAACTCGTTATCCATGATACATAAGCTGCAGAGTAATAGTTGCTTGATAGATAAAATGATTCTCCCCATATTTGTGCTGGTATTATTTTTGCCGGATTGGTAGAATTATCTACAACTATTATCGTATTATTTAGACACTGATTCTCAGGAAATGTTAACTGAATCGTGACTAATTGCGTAGGCCTATAGATTCCATAAGTTTCATTGACCCAGACCCTTACCCGATACTTCCAAGTGGTGTCAAACCAATCTGAAGGTATATGACTAGCTTGAGTGATCGATGGTCCCTCTACTGGTATCCCAGTATATTGTGTTTGTGTAGTTTTAAATAAATGATTGTCTTGCTTCATCGGCTTTGTGCTAGTGTTGTTATTTCTGTTAATGTTAGAAATACGATTGCTTATTGCAGAATCATTTATCATGATGTGAGCGGGAAGCACTAATATTACAATTGTTAACATCACTATGATGAGGGATACTCTCTTTTTCATTTGCTTCCCTCTAATAAGAAATGAATTATACTTATTAAATTAGATATGTTAGCAAGAGTAGTTCTAGAAATATTTTTTATAAATCTTATTTGTTTAACTATATGAATTTATAACGTTTATTAACAAACGTATACAAAAATTAACTCATAATAAAGAGATTAGGTATCTTAATCAATTGAGCAAGCGAAAATAAAAATAAGATTTTATTCTTCTCTAGGTTTATCCTTGTCTTTCTTTAAATCGATCATAAGTTTCTTAAAAATTAGTTCTGCAAGTAAGTTAAAGGCTTGGTCAATATTGATGTTTTCAAGAGCTGAGGTCTCTATGTAAGGAACATCTATTTCGAATTCTTCACTAAGTTGTTTAGCTAATTCTTTTCCTTCAGCAGTTATTATGCAATCTGGCACTACCTCTCTTAGATCTATTTTGTTTCCAACAAGAACTAGTGGATAATTTCCAGCATTTTTAACGAATTCTCTAGCCCAATTTATAGCATCATTATAGCTTTCTCTATTAGCTACATCAAAGACAAGTAATGCTCCACGACTACCTCTGTAGAATGCTGGTCTAACATGTCTCCAGTGAGGCTGACCACTTAGATCCCATATATGCCATATAAATGTTATTTCACCTACTTCTGGAATATCTATTTTGCTTTCTTTTTTGAAGAAATCAACTCCTATAGTCATTATATATTCGTGTTCAAATTCTTTTCCTAGATATCTTTTTGCTATGGATGTTTTTCCTACTGCACCATCACCGATAAGGACTATTTTTAGCATCACTGAGCGTTCAGCCAATTGATATCACCAGTTTATTATTTTGTGATTACTCTATTGAATTATGAAACTAAGCATTTAAATTTTAACACCTTTCTTATTCACCTAAAGATAATAATCTGTTTACAAAGTGATTTTCATCGTTTATTTTTGATTTAATAAGAATTTTTAAATAATAACTAGGTAATCTCAATGTATATTTCTCTCAACATGATTTGCCAATTGCTTTACCTAAATACTTCTCTAAATGTTCTTCGCTACAGAAATATAAGGTTTTTCCCTCAAATTCAGCTTTAATCGATTCTTCTTCCCTTATTTCTTTAAAACAGTACGCGCACTTAACCATTAGCTATCACCTACTTCGAATTTTCTATAAGTTATGGGCTATATTACAATGTTATTTGTCCTTTATTATTATGAGTCTATTTATCTTTAAAAATTGTGTTCATTTTTTGTTGGCAAGTAAGTCAATGTATTCGTTTCATGGTTTAGATCCGAAATTTTTAAAAACAAAGAAATATTGATGTATGTAGTTTTAGCAACCCCAAAATATGTTGGTGTGGTCAATGAAAAAGGAGAATTTAAAAGATCTTGCAAAATTAATCTTGATTCTTTTGAGTGGGGTAGCTACAATCCCGTTGACAGTTAGCTTATCGCTTATCTTAGCAATTCCATTTATCTTCTTTATATACATAGGTATAATCTTATTAGGTAAAAAAATCTCAAGCATTCTAATCAACTCGACACTAAACGAGATTAAATTATTCAGAAAGATAGGAAGAAATGCGATAAGATTGAAGGATGATTATCTAAAAGAGCCGACTGGAATAAGAGGCGTATTATTACTTTTCAATAAATTATTCTTAGTGAACTTCATTGCGGTTGCATTGATAACTAAGTACCTTGGCCCAACAGTGATGCCTGAGACATTAGGGGGATCATTAAAAGCGTTTTTAATCTCAACAATAATATCTGTCTTTTTCGCAACAATTATATCACCGATAGGTATAGGTTTATATGTTTTAGATAATACGCCGATAAGGATTTTTAACCCAACCGAAGGGCTAATAGAGAAGCCAGGGTGGTTCGTGAGGAAAGTTTATAGAGCTATATTCGGGTATGGTAATCTCGTAGTTTTAATTTACTTGCTAATGGATTCCATCAACTATGCTCAAGGCAATATAGGGGCAGGAATAATTACATTTATAGTCTTTGTAGCACTAGTTTACGGATCTATATCACTTGCTTCCTTAATAACATCCACGTTAATTATTAAGATTAAGCCAAAAATAATTTCTGAAATACTAATGGATTTCACAGAAAACGCTAGTAGAGAAGCAATTGGCCGCGATGAGACAATAGAGATCTTTAAACAGATTATGGGGTTAGAGATACATGAAGAAGGAACGGGAGAGGAATCTGAAGAAGTTCTACAGGAAACTGGATGATATCCAATTATACATATTTGGACACTCGATTTTTGAGTATAGGATGAAGGAGTTCGAGGAGATATTATCTAGGCATAAAGAGTTATTCGGTAAAGTTGCCTTAGATGTCGGGTGTGGTGGAGGAGCATCAACATTTGCGTTAGAGAGATTGGGATTAAAAGTAACTGGCATCGATATTCAAAAAGATATGGTGAATAGAGCTAAGAAAACCGCCAGAGAAATTTGTTCAGATGCTTCATTTATCTTAATGGATATCCATGAAGTAGATATTAAAGAAAAATTTGACAGTATTTTTATTTTAGGAAACACATTGATTCATATGAGCTTAGAAGACTTCGTAAATATCATAAAGAAAATTAACAACATGATTCAAGGAAACGGTGTACTAGTTGTTCATTATTTCGATGTGATAAGAGATATCATAAATCAAGAATTATTTATTAAGAGTCCAAAAATTGCTGATAAGCGAGTAGAATTCAGTTATGATCTAGAGAAGGGGGCAATAAATATCATGGTTATAGAAAGAGAGTTGAGAGAAGACCTTTATGAAGCTGAGAGATTCTCAATATATATCTGGTCACCATGGATATTAGAGAATATAATGAAGGATAATGGTTATAAACTAGAAGTACGAGAGTACCTCCCAAACTGCGGGATCTTAGATATCTACAAAAAATATAATAAATTGAGAAATTAAAGTAAGGGAGAAATTAACGTGTAGAAATACTTTCACTAACCACTAAATTTATTCCCTTAGTAATAATATCTTTCTTTCCAAAACCTCCAGCTTTAGTTATAATGTAGAAATCTTTTTTGTCCTTAGAGCGAATTGCTTTTGTTATAGGTACTCCGGGGTCTATTTCATCAATTATCTCTAAAGCCTCGATATCTAATTTTTCACATACTTTTATAGCTATGTCGCCACCTGTGACTAAATAACCAGCTACATCGCCATTTACTTCTCTATATAACTCGAGTGCTAACTGACCCATGAACTCAGCTATTTTCTTGGATACTTCTTGGTTCGTTAAACCCAGGTCCTTACCCACTTTCCATGCTTTTTCTAGATCGTTGTGTTCCCTAACACTTAGGAATCCAAATATTTTGTTCTCTTTTTGACTAGATCTAAATTCATTCAGCACTCTTTTCATTTCTGTATCAGGATCTATCAATATTTTGTCAGCTTTTATCTCTATCGAATGTAAATTAGCTGTAAGAACCGCGATATCTACTTGTTCTATTGTTATTGGGTTAGCTGAGCCAGAAATCACGAAGAAATAATTCCCGCTAGCTTTTATCTCAGTCTTAATTTCTTGTGTTTCCACACCTAGCGCTTTAGGTAACTCTCTAGCTAAACCGGCTGATCCGGAATAAACACTTATATCTCTATATTTAATTGTTGCCTCTGCAATATGGAATAAGTCCTCATGAGTTACAGCATCAAAAACAATTATTGCTTCTTCTACACTATTGATTATCTCATCTACACGCTTTGAGATAGCTCTATTTCCTTGTCTAACTATATCATAGTTAATTAATAATACTTCTTTTTTACTCTGTTGCTGTATTAATTTTAAGATATTTGGCTCGCGTACAGGTGAGATCGGATCTTTTGAAAAAGGAGTTAAATTAACTGGTAACCCATTTACAATCAGGTAACCTCCAATTATTATTCTTTCATTGAGGGGGAATGCTGAAGTGAAAAATGCATATTTCCTATCTAAGCCATCCATAATGCCATCTAATTCGCTTCCAATGTTCCCTCTAATTGTTGAATCAACCTTCTTATATATGACATTAGCCCCAGTTTCTCTTATGATCTCAGCTATATCATAGCATTTCTTATAAGCTGTACTCGGTTTATCAGCTCTACTTTCTGTATTAAAAACAACTACATCAGCGATATTACTTAGTGTTTCAATTTTCCTTCTAAGATTCTTAAGCGACACAATAACATATGTTTGGTAGCTGTACCTACTAAATTGCACACCAGTATCATTGGCTCCTGTTAAATCATCAGCTACAACCACATATTTAAAAACCAAGCTCATCCCCGCTCAGGACGATCCATGCAACTTTAGATTATTTACCATTAAAGTAGCATATTTTATTGCATATATTAAGCTTCCGGGATGAGCAGTACCTTTACCCGCCCTATTAAATGAGGTACCGTGGTCTACCGATGTTCTGATAATAGGGAGTCCTAGAGTAATATTAACGCCGTTGTAAAAGTCGAGAACTTTGATTGGGATGTGCCCTTGATCATGATACATTGCAATTATAACATCGAAATCTCCTCTAATAGCTTTATAGTAAATAGTGTCAGCCGGTAATGGGCCTACAACATCCATTCCGTTACCAACAGCCTCATTAATTGCTGGAGTAATATGCTTAATTTCTTCATCTCCGAATAATCCCCCTTCACCAGCATGCGGATTTAGTGAGGCTACAGCTATTTTCGGTTTCTTTATTCCAAAATATTTAACAAAGGATTCATGAACTGTTCTTATTGTTCTAAGAACACGGTCTTTAGTTATCAGATCAATTGCTTTGCGTAAAGATACGTGAGTAGTTACGTGAGCGACCTTTAGCTTTTCTATAGCTAATAACATAACAGCGTTCTCAGCCTTAGTTAGATCCTTTAAAAGTTCTGTATGACCAGTATAGTGGTAACCAGCTTTATTTATTGCTTCCTTGTTTATTGGACTTGTAACAATAGCGTCGATTTCTTTCCTTAAAGCCAATTCAACGGCTCTAAATATATATTCAACTGACGCTTTACCAGCCTCAGCGCTAACTTTACCTAGTGGCACTCTTTCTAAATCGACATTATTTAAGTCAAGAACATCGATCGTTCCAAAAGTAAATAAAGCATCATCTATACTAGAAATACTTCTCACTTCAAGATTCTCGAGATCCGTAAATCTTAGTGCGCGCTTAATAACTTTAGAATCACCAATTATAAGTGGCCTACTTATCTCATAAATATCCTTATTCGATAAGGCTTTAACAGCGATTTCGGGCCCTATACCAGCTGGGTCACCCATCGTTATTCCTAATAAAGGCCTATACTTACTCAAACTATATTACCTCAATCAACAATTGGTAATGTATCACAACCATGGGGTACAGCAATCACCTTTGAGTTAGCCCCATGCTTACGAAAAGCTTTGTTCAGTGCTTCATCAACATTTTCAGCATAACTAAATCCTAAAGCCTCAGCATCTTCCCTACTTATTCCGTCAGAAACAATAATAATTTCAGCTCTACGCTTAACATTACCCCATGCGATAGCTAATGATGCCGCAACAACATCAGAGACCTGTCCCAAATTAACAGCTCTATCAACCTCTTCTGGAGTCATTTTCATTAAATCAAATATCTCTGGGTGCGTAACCGCTACTCCCTCTGGACAGGGAGTAACAACAATTATTGTGCCACCATCTTTTACGAGTATATCAGCAGGATACAGAGCCTTATGAGCCTGCCAAAACTCAATATCACAAGGATAAGAACTAATAACAACAATATCCGCTGTACCAGGTGCTTTAACCCCATATATTTCTCTTGATCTCTCAACTCCCTTATAGAATGCCTCCTCTAGATCTCCGTAAAATAAATCAACAACTTCTTTTTTAGCGTTTAGAGTAGTGTTCAAAATTGTGTGTAATCCAGCTTTCCTAGCAATCTCATTAATTAAGTCCCTAACAGGATTTCTAGCTATACCTAACCAATGTCTCCTAGTCCTAACACTAATCATATGAAAACTCGCAACTGTATCTCCGCTCACTACCCCTGGAGCAATGATTTTTCCACCACCTGCAAATCCGGGTATATGGTGAGGAACAATATTTCCAACCCCTATTTTGAAATCAGCTTCAGCCACAATCTTATTAACAATTATTGGTGTACCTTTAGAACTACTACCTAAGTAAGACAAGTTTTTTGGATCCATCCATTCATGATTTATAACTTGAACTCTCTCGATAACCTCCTTACCAAACTTTATTTCGATTTCCTTATCAGTCATATATCTATGAGTTCCAAGCGCTATAACAATTGTTATGTTTTCATCAGGTATGCCGGCTTTATTAAATTCATCTAGTAGAGGTGGAATTAAGGCATCTGTCGGAGTAGGTCTAGTTATGTCATCAGCTACAATAACTACTTTATCTCCTCGCTTAACAAGCTCGTTGATATGTTTAGTACCTATAGGGTCTTTTAATTTTTGTATAACAAGTTTTCTAATATCTTCTCTAGAGGAAACTCCTTTGATCTCATTCGGCTCCAAGAAACCGAAGAAATTTCTCTTAGGGATGGTGAAGATAACTGATTTTTCACCATATGGCAGAGTAACTTCGACCTGATTATTTTTTACTCCGTAACCAAACATTCAAAATACCTAACAATATTTTATGAAGAAAAAAATAAGGTTTCTTCATTTTTAAATAATTAATAGTCATTTACTAAAGAAAATCAAATACAGCGTTCAAATTATTAGGGTTAATAAATTCCATACAACTACATATAACTACAAATAATAAGTTATTATCGCCAAAAACAGTATAGGAGGGTTATATAAGTGACTAATTTCTATCCTTCTTATAAGATTAACTCCTATTAATACAACTATAAAAGCTGGATAAACTCGTAATGTCGTAACTAGCAACACATTACCGTTTCTAACAGCGTATCGATAGAATATCGAGGCGACTGACCAAAGAAAAGCTAGTAATATCGCATAAAGGTATCCTATCATATCTCTAGTACCATTTGCAACAAGTATTTTATTATTGTAGCTTTCTGAGTTCATGGAGAAATTATAAAAAGATTTTTAGCTTATATCAATGTTATAGTGATAAGCTCTCCAAATCCTATTAACGATGGTGAATAAAATAATTAGAGAAATTCGCAGTCTAGGTAAATTAATTGCTTGTCCGAGGGATTGTTACGATACTTGTATTCATGAAGTCGGGGTTTTAAATAATGAAATGATTCTATTACCGAGTGAAATCCCGTATGGCATTAAAGTAACTTGCCCTAGAGCTGCAAGAGATATCCAAAGAGCATTATCCAAAAATAGGGTCTTATACCCTTATAAAGCTATAGATAAAAGAACCAGCAAATTTACTAGAATTTCTTGGGATGATGCTTTAGATGAGATAAGTATAAGGTTAAAAGAGGTTTTAAATAAGTATGGCCCCGAGAAAGTATTAGTTCTAGATTATGCAGGCAATATGGGGTTAATAACAAGGCACTTTTCTCAAAGATTATGGTATCTTTTAAGGGCAGCTAGAACAGACTATAGCATATGTGATAGTGCTGGGGAATTGGGATTAAAGTTACATTACGGAAAGACATATGGTGCTTTAATAAGTGAATTATATGATAGTAAATTAATTGTTTATTGGGGTTTTAATCCTGCTATAACGAGTGTTCATAACTATCATATAGCTCGTAATAGAAAGATCAGGAAAGAACTTAGTGTAATTGTTATTGATCCGGTCAGAACAGAGACAACGAAGATAGCTGATATTTGGCTTAGACCGAGATTTGGTAGCGATATCTATTTAGCGCTGGGAGCTGCTAACTACATAATTCAGAAGGAATATTATAATAAGGAGTTCATAGAAGAATACACAACGGGATTTAATGAATTCGCTAAGTGGGTAAGGAAGTTTGATTTAGCTCTCGTTTCAGAGAAAACAAAGTTAAGAAAGCAGGAGATAATAAATTTTGTAGAGACTTATGTTGATTTAAAACCAAATTTAATCTTCATTGGTTACGGAATCCAAAGAAAAAGAGGAGGAATCAATACAGTTAGATCAATAAGTTTACTTCCAGCATTAATAGGTGAGCATAGAGGATTTTACTACAGCAACTCAGATGGTTTACTCCTAGATAAAGGATTGATACGTGGTACTCATCTAGGAGAACCTTCACTTATAATTCCTCAAGCTATGATAAGCGAGTATCTCGAGAGGAATAAATTCAAATTTATCTATATACAATTAGTAAACCCTCTAGGTACGCACCCTGATCCAGAAAAAATATTGAATTATTTTGTTAGAGAGGATGTATTTGTAGTGGTTCATGAAACCCATTGGTCTGATACAGCTAAGCACGCTAATATCGTTCTTCCCGCTACGACTTATCTGGAGAAAGATGATTTTATCACGGGTTACTGGCATAATTATTTAATTTGGAACAAGAAAATTATGGAGCCTCAAGGTGAATCTAAAAATGAGTTAGATGTTCAACGAGAGATAGCTAGGAGACTTGGACTTGATCATAAAGCTATTTTTGAGGATCCATTAGAAGTTATTAAGAATAGCTTAGGTGAATCTATCTTTAATAAATTAATGAAAAAAGGCTATGCGGAGATACCGTACTTACCCAAAGGCCGTTATCAAACTTATAGCAAGAAAATTGAGTTTAAGAGTCAAATGGCTTTGGAACTTGGGCTAGAGGAATTCCCAGAGCCAATAGATTTATTTTCAGATGGTGGAGATCTTATACTTGTTTTCAGGGCTAGTTTCATGCATACTCATACTCAATTTGAAGAAATTTATGGGCCTGTTCCAAAGATACTGTACATCAATTCGAAAGACGCTGAGAAACGAAACATAGAGAATGGGGACAAAGTACTTGTTGTTAGCGATAATAATGAAGTTATTTTAATAGCTAAAGTCACAGATAATGTACCGCCAGGTCTCTTAGTTGCTTATAAGAGCGCTATATCTGTCGACGGCAAAAGAATAAATGTCCTAATTCCAGGAAGAGTATCTAACCAGAAAGAACCTGAGATCAATGGTATCCGGGTAAAGGTTTTTAAAGCATAATTTTAGTCCTGACATTTCATATAAGGTATCTCTATCAACAAACTTATTACTTATTAGACCTTTTATAGTCATAATGATTTTTATATTATTTAACCACAATTAATTACTCCTATCATTGTAAAAAAGAATCAAGGTAGTAACAATGGTTTCTTATTTATTCAATGAAGCTCTTGAGCTTATCAAGAAGTCCATTAAAGGAAGTAAGCTGAATAAGGAGGAATTCAAAAAGATATTTAATGCGATGCTTCAAAACAAATTACCAAATGTAGCATTGGCTGCATTTGTATTGAGGCAGGAATATATTCCATTTTCGCCAGAAGAGACAGCCGATTTAACTTTGGCCATGGTTGAGGTTGGTAAGACCGTTGATTTCGGCCCTAACACTGTCGATAAGCATAGTATCGGCGGTGTCCCTGGCAATAAGGTGTCTTTGTTAATCGTCCCCATCATAGCCTCCACTGGCTTGAAGATCCCTAAGACTAGTTCTAGGAGCATAACTACTATTGGCACAGCAGATACAATGGAAGTCTTAGCTCCAGTAGCTTTAAGACTAGAAGAGGTAGTAGAAGTTGTAAATAAGACTAATGGTTGTATAGTTTGGGGTGGGGCACTAGATATAGCACCTGTAGATGATATACTGATTAGAAAAGTTGAACGGGTTTTAAGCATTGATCCAATTTCACAAATGGTTGCATCTATATTGTCCAAGAAATTAGCTATGGGAACGAGATATCTTGTTCTTGATATACCTGAAGGACGTGGAACTAAGGCAGAGACTATGGATCAAGCTATCAAACTAAGCAAAATTTTCACCGAAATCAGTTATAGATTAGGTATAAGGCTGGAAGCAGCTATAACGTATGGTGATCAACCCGTGGGACACGCTGTTGGTCCAGCACTTGAAGCCAAAGAAGCTTTAACAACTCTAGAAGGAAATATAGTATCTACATCCTTGGTAGAAAAAGCAACTGGATTAGCAGGAATACTGCTAGAAATGACTGGCAAAGCTTCGCCAGGTAGAGGTCAGGAAATAGCTAAAAATATTTTAAGTTCTGGTAAAGCTCTAAAGAAAATGAAGGAGATAATTGAAGCGCAAGGCGGAGATCCCAAAATAAAATCTGATGATATACCGGTTGGTCAATACAAAGCGGATATAGAATCGCCAGCGGATGGATATGTGGTTTCCATTGATAATAAGGCTATAATGGCGATAGTTAGAGCTGCTGGAGCTCCTGATGATAAAGGTGCTGGCTTAATAGTTCATAAGAAAGGAGGCTCATATGTTCGTAAGGGAGAAAGCCTAATAACAATCTATTCTAATAGTGAATCTCGCTTGGAGAGAGCTATAGCTGTGGCCCGAACCAGCGAACCTATAGTCGTAGAAGGTATGATAAGAAAGATAATTCATCCAAGTATGTCTATTCATGGGTTTGGCAGAATAGTAAGGTTAGAATTCTAAAAATCTCGTAAATACTACACGTTTCTATAATGATATCCAGACAAAAATATTGTTCTTACACAAATTTTTTACTAGATCAATGATAAATATATTTGATCTATTTAATAGGCAATCAAATAATACTAATATTAGGTGCGTTAATCATGAGTTTGCGAGAAACTAGAAAAGTAAATCTATATAATGAAGCTTTACTAATAACTTGGTTCCAAAGTTCAAGGATATTTGCTTCTTGGGACGGGAAATTATTACAATTATGGACTCCAGATGGCGCTGAGGTAGCTCGCTACAGATTTGATAAAGTTTATAGAATTTCTAGAAATCCTGTTAGAGATGCAATTGTTGTGGGCGGTACATTCCTTGGCAAAACGGGAGGCCATGTAATAAATTCTGGCGGAGATATCATTGGAGAGATAGATCCCATCTTTGAGTGGTCTATTGATGGAGAAAAATTAATTGGTTTATCGTTCAGAAAAGAGAAAAAGATATTATCTCTATGGAGTTATAGCGATTTCAAGATAGCTAGACAAAATACGATTAAAATAAATAAACAAATAGAGGGTATCAATTGGGGCTTTGAAGCAAACTATGTTCTGGGGATTAGCCGCAAAGATAATAAAGCATACTTAATTGATTTAGCCACCGGAAAATCGAAGGTAGATATAAAATCTAAAGGTGAATTAACAAAAGCTGTCTGGTCTCCATACGCAAGTTTAGTAGCTATAGGAGATAAAAAAGGTAACTTGTCGATATCTAGGATTGCTTTCTCCTCTGGAGGGAAGGTTAGAAAGGAAGATTTGTTTAAACAGCGTTTTGAAGGGGCAATAAATAATTTAAAGTGGTGTTCTGCAAATCAACTAATGTTTTCTGTCAACAATAATGTGAATTTACTAAATATAGATTTGGGCGAGGTAATGAAGTTTGGTATCGGCTCAATATTCGATGCTACACCAGATGTAAACTACGTAGCTATTGGGCATCTTAATACAGTTAGAATACATGGAGCAATAAGCGGTGAGCAGAGAAAAGTTATAAAAATGGGAGGAGTAGTCAATGACTTAGGATTCTCGCCTGATGGATCATATTTAGCAATAGCATCAAGCGACTACACTGTAAAGATAATAGACGAATCTAATTTCTAACTCAACACTTAATTCCTAGTAAAATAACTTTGATATATGTACACCGAAAAAATTAATTTCAATTTATTCGTTGAAGTTTTAGTTACGGTGTTTAGTGGGTGTTTTTAAATGTCTTATAAAAGAGAACTAGAACATGTTGTATTAGCTCCAGAGAATCTCGAGAAGTATGCCAGTAAAGTAACTAGCGAAATTAAACCCTTCTTTAAACCTAAATCAATAGCCGTGGTCGGCGCATCAAAGGATGTGAATTCCCCTGGTTGGGTTACCTTTAAGGTACTTCTTGAGAACCATCGGAAAGGCGTTTTGAAAGCAAAAGTTTACGGAGTAAATATTAAGGGTGGCGAACTATTCAGTCAAAAATTATATAAATCAATACTAGAGATTCCGGATGAGATAGATCACGCCGTAATACTTGTACCTGCTAAGTACGTTCCTTCTGTACTAGATGACTGCGGTAAAAAAGGAGCCAAAGTCGCATCTATAATTTCTGCGGGTTTCTCAGAAATAGGAAATGTAGAACTAGAAAAAGAGGTTTTAGATAAAGCGCGGGAAAATGGGATCAGAGTTATCGGCCCTAACGGCTTGGGCGTATTTGATCCTTGGAATGGAGTTGACACCATGTTTCTACCAACCACCAAAAATGTGGATGGTAAGGATCTTCTAGCCTGTCCAAGACCGAAAAAAGGCTACATTATGTTTATGTCTCAAAGCGGGGCTTTAGGCGTATCTGTCCTTGACTACATGTATGGAGAGGGTATAGGAATTTCGAAATTCATTAGTTATGGTAATAAAATCGATGTTGATGAAATAGATATGTTGTTCTGGGCATTAAAAGATGAGACTGTTAGAGCTGTAATGATTTACATAGAGGGAATAAAGTCACTAGGTAGGGCTTTAGTTAACGTGGCTAGAGAATTCTCAAAACACAAGCCAATGGTAATTCTAAAAGGCGGGAAAACAAAAGCCGGGGCTAGAGCAGTAGCGAGTCACACCGCTAGCTTGGCTGGGGATATAAAGGTTTATGAAGCAGCAGTCGATAAAATGGGCGCGATATGGGCTGATGACTTAATAGAGTTCTTGGATGCTACTAAAGCGCTAGCTCTTCAACCACCTGCAGCTGGAAATAATGTAGCGATAGTAACTGACGGTGGTGGAGCGGGTATATTAGCTACAGACAAAGCTGAGAAAATCGGTATAAATTTGCCTCCACCTTCAGATAAATTATTGCAGAAACTGAAACAAGCTCAGGAAAACGGCCTGATACCTTCTGTAGCTACGTTCGCTAATCCATATGATATCAGTGGAAGTGCTAGCGATGAATCTTATGCTGTAGCCCTGGAGAGCGTTTTAGAAGATGATGGTATTGACGCCGCGCTGGTAATAGCTCTCCATCATCCACCATTATTATCTCCAGCGTTTGTTGATAAAATAGCCAGTGTGGCTAGAAAATACAAGAAACCGGTGGTTGCGGTTGACATAGGTGGAACAGATATGGCTAATTGGGTGAGAGATCGTTTTGATAGCATGGGTATCCCAGCGTTCTCTACACCTGAACGCGGGGTAGTTGCGCTGAATGCATTGATTAGATATGGTAGATTCTTGAAGAGAGAAGGCGTTTTAGATGAATATCTTGATAAATGGCGTCCAATTGTTTAAATTGTTTATTTATTAAAATCCATAGTTATATAGTTTTTTAATAGATACGTTTTAATAACTAATAGTATTAATTTATCTTTGAAAAATCTTATATAACTTTTATTTAAAATAAAACAAAAGTATTTATGATGAAAGTGAATTTAAATATAGTTCTCTAGGTTAGATAGGAGAGTGAAATATTTTGACAAACAATCTAGCTATACTTAGAGCAATGGTTGAAGAAAAATTATATAGAGTATACGAGCCGTCTCCTTGGGTACCAAGGGACGAGATCATTAAGAAATATCTAAAGAAGATTAAGAGTAGATTTAAGAGACGCGTGGATATGCTATCCGAATTAATTCTTATGACTGATGGGGAGAAATCAGTACTAGATGTTTCTCGAGAATTAAGATCGAAAGGATATAGAGTATCTCCTGAGGACGTTTTTGATATCTATGAACAATATAGGAAGAAAGGTATAGTGAGAGTTAGAACTGTTAAAATTGCTCTAGAAGAAGCACCTCAAGAAACTTATATGCAAATTGCTGTTGCTCCAGCTGAAAAAATAATAGAGACTCTGAAAAAAGCGCCAGATAAAATTGATACTGAAGTTTTGAAAGCCGAACTTGAAGAAATGTTAGAAAAACTCGAGGAAGTATCAATAGAGGTACCTGAAGAAGAAGCTGTCCCCGTTCCACAAGCAGTACCAACACGAAAGGTTGCTGAAGACATAGTTAAATTAAAGTTTTCTGGAATAATAGAGAATCTCTTTTCTATTGATCCCTGGATAGATGCATTGATGATTGCTACTAGAGAAGGAGACCCAGCCGTTTTCTTCTCTAGATCGCCAGAAACAAGTATAAATCAGGCAAATCTAGCCGCCGCATCAGCCGTTATTTACGCGGTTGGTGTTAATGGCTCTCAATCTTTCGATCATGGAGCTGTTAAAGAAATATTAATCCTTGCACAAGAGGGCTACATTGTTATAAAGCCTATTACAGACGCTTATATATTGATATCTTTAATAAGTAAATCTGCGAAACTTGGAATTGCTCTGCGTGACGTTAAATGGATTTCTAATGAAATGGAGAATATTTTGAGAACAGAGACGAAAAAGGCTTTAGCATAAGCTAGTTCTCAATTATTCATAAAATCTCTTTCTTATCTCTATTAATTGGAATTAGTATGTTTTATTTATTGTAGTCTCAAATTCTACGATTAATATTTGTTAATTCTTATCTCTAGTACACCATTCATGTATTTCTTTTCAATATTGTTTTTCTTAGGTCTAAAGGGCAGTGGGAATTTATCTCGATAGAATCCCTCTATGGTTAAAGCTTCTACAATTAACAAGTTATCTGACACATTAACATTTATTGTATTCTCTTTCGCGCCTCTAAGATCGATGAAGATTGTTAATCCATTTTCATCGGGAACAATAGTGTAAATCCTTTCTTGTTTAGGAGTAGAAGGTGTAAATGTCTCGTTCATAGCTACAGTTCTCCTTTTCTTGGGTTGATTTTGGCCAAAGAATATACTGAAGCTATTCATGAACATTTTCATTATGTTGTTGAAGAACTCGTCTATGTCGTCTGAATCGTCGCTTTTTCTCTTCTTTTTATCGTCTGCCATTAATTAACAACTCCATCCATCTAATATAATATAATGTAATATCTATTAAAAATGTGTTGTTTTTGTCATACTTCAATTTTTAATGAACTATTTTTAGAATAATGCAAACATCACTGAGAACAATCCGTTCAGGAAGATACCATCGAAAATGCCAGCTCCTCCGATACTAGCCATCGGTGCTCCAAGCTTGGGAATTTTTCTCAAATTTAAAAGATCCGCTCCTATCAAAGAGCTTAATGTTCCCAGAGAATATATAAATGCGAAAACATATTTAACAGGCAGAAAAATTATGAAAAATTCACTAACTAGAACTGTGAATAGCGGTGGTAATAGAGCTGGGGTAACTATTCCTACTCCTTCTACCGGTCTAGCTACTGAGTAAATTAATAAGGAATTAATTATTAATGCTATTAACCACATGATCAATGCGTATATTCCCAGTTGATTAACTATTATATATAATATTAAATATAATGATAATATAACAGGTATTACGCAACCACCTAAGTTAACTGAAATAAGGGTCTTCTGTTCCTTCCAATCTACTTCTGGTATCACGAAATCCCAGAAATACATCCTTACTACCCGTGCGGTTATTATTGGTCTATAGCTTTTCATATAGAATAGAGGTATATTTATATTGCTCCCAACTAAGGATAGTAGGAAGATCAAGAAAACAATGTAAGCTGGTAATCCTATAGCAAGCCCGAAGACCAATCCATATAAACTCATTAACCAAAACAGAGTCATAATGAATAAAACTGAGTGCAAAAGGAAATAAGTTGGTTTAAATGGAGGATGAAAAATAGTTTTTTTACTACCCAATATGATCACTCTAGTTAGAGCACGATGTCATATATTCATTGAATCCTTTAAAAATATATGCAGTATTGTTTACATTCCTACTATTATTATTCAATAAAATGCTTTTTATGATTCTAAATGAGGCTAATATGTTTCTCTGAGGAACACTCTGTACTGATTCTTTATAAATATGGGGTTGATATGTCGTTAATATCTGAGTTTTCTGTTCCCCAACGTATATCTTTACAGCCTCTATTACTGATTTCCTTATCGGAATAATACCTTTATTTAATCC
>JAHQWF010000099.1 GCA_029856055.1 Candidatus Njordarchaeota archaeon
AAGAAATACTTATCAACTTATTCGATACTTTAACAGTCCGTAAAGAACTTCCTGAGAACATAGCTGAGTATTTCGGTTCTTTAACATGGATAACAATAACATTAGCGAAAATGTGGTACTCATTATCTATGTTCAATGAATTATACAAACTTATAGAGAAAGCTATTAACGCCATCTTAAATCTTGTAGAACTTGTTGATGAAGAAACGAAAGTTATATTAAAGTCGTACAAATTCAACTTAAGACTGCGTAGAGCTATAGCTAGATTCTTCTCGGAACTGGGAATAGAACAAGTTGAAGAAGATTTAGCCGAGTGTAGAAATATCTTGGCTGAAATCGAGGGAAAATATGATCCAATAGAATTAGCATACATGAAATGCAGTTTGATACTATTCGATAGTAGAATCAAGAACTCTCTTAAACAATTTGATCAATCCATAATTAACATGCGTGATTTTATATCAATAATTTCCTCGATTCCTCCTAAGCAATTAAATCAAATAAAGGCTAGAGAAATATTTAATAGAGCGTACAAAGCGCTCAAAGACATCAAAATCCTGACTAGAGGTAAGATTGATCACAAATTAAGAGAAACAATTATTGAGATAGAGAATGAGATAAGATCACTGAGGAGAAAATTCATCTCATCTTAACTTAATTAATCTTACAATCTAATATAGTGCTCTAAAATCATTTATTTCCACATTAATTAATAATAAAACAAATATAAGGTAGGATTTATTCTCCAGATTATTTTTGATTAAATTTTTATACATCAAAAATATTCTAAGTATTAATGCTCTGGCCTTATTTAAATCAAGAATTGTATTTGTGATACCGATGATCTATCTGATGTACCTTGCATCTGAAGAAGGAACGTTGATATGGAATTATGTTCACCCTAAAATCCCAGATCACATTCTTGAGAGAATTGCTGGAAGAGACCATAGCTTAATGGTTAATTTCTTATCTGCTGTCTCAATGTTTGGTTACGACGCTCTTGGGAGCAGAGTTCAGATAATTGAGTTTGAGCATGTCAAAATGTCCTATAGATATATTGATTTAGATGGCATACGTATCTTAGCTGTAGCAATAACTGACCCAGAGGACAACTCTAAACTAGTTTGGAGTGCTTTTGAGGATTTCTTGAACAAGAATCGTCAGTACCTAGAAAGGATAGTGCCTGGGGACGCTGGTTTAATAAATCAGGAGGGGGCTGAGAAAGCATCACTTATATTAAGCAGAGAGCTAACAAGGACACTTGAAAGGAAAGTTAGGAAATTTGAGGTTCTGGGGAGAAGAGACCTAAAGAATATGCTTATTGCCTTAGTTATAGGTATAGTTTTCTATGCAATATCTATATCAATTACTTATGTGATGTATACGTCTTATGGACTGCAATACGATTTAACGGAATTCTTTATAACTATCGTCTTCTTAGATTTCATCTTACCTGGAGCCTTCATAGGGTGGATAACTGGTTATTGGCGAGGAGCACTAATAAATGGAATAATTGTAGCTATTCTTAGTTTAACGGTATTAACAGCTATTTGGTGGCCGCAACTTCTTGGAGCAGTTTTATCAATTTTCAATATAAGGCCTGAAATCATTATCGTGGGAGTTGTGATCGTGGCAGGTGTGATAGGAGCAGCTATGGGGTTAATTGCAGCGTTTGTTGCTTGGTATTTTGTTGAGATAAGAACATTTGTTCCTGCTAAATAGTTTTATTTATAAATAATCTATTTCTGAAAATTTTCTTCATCACAATTTTCTGGTGCTTGTTATGTCGAGTGATGAGCAAGTTCTAAACTTCGTGAAGAATATTCGGGATGATATAGCTAGTTTGAGGATTCGCGGAGCAACAAGAATTGCTGTTACTGCTATGGAGACTATTAAAAAAGTTCTTAATGAGGCAACGAATTCTGGTTTAAGGAAAGTGTTAGAGACAACAATTGAGCTTTTATATTATAGTAGACCTACTGAACCAGCTATGCAAAATGGTTTAAGATTAATTAAATCTGTTTACAGAAGTCTTATGGAGGAAGAATCCGATGCAGATACAATAAGAGACGTTCTAACTGAAACAGCTGATAACTATCTGAAGATGCTTAGAAACGCATTCAACAAAATAATTGAAATCGGTTGGAAACGTGTTCCAGACAAAGGAATCATGATGACTCATTGCCACTCTACAACAGTAGTTGAGATCCTGAGAAAAGCTAAGGAGAAGGGAAAAGAGATTAAAGTTATAACTTCCGAAACTAGACCGATTTATCAGGGTAGAAAAACAGCTAGAGAATTGGCTGAGAGCGGTATTGAAGTACTGTATATTGTTGATAGTGCGATGCGATGGGCCGCTAAAAAATATAAACCCGATATCGCTTTAATTGGATCGGATGCTATAGGGAGCAATGGAGTAATAGTAAATAAGATAGGGAGTAAGCTTCTTGCTTTAGTAGCTAAAGAATTTGATTTCCCACTATATGTCACAACAATGCTTTTGAAACTAGATTTAAAATCCGTTTTAGGAGATTACATCCCAATGGAGATGAGAGATCCTAAGGAAATTTGGTATGATGCTCCAGAAGGAGTAACTATCCTTAACCCAGCATTTGAAACGGTCTCACCAGAATACATAGATGCAATCATAACTGAAGCTGGAGTGATACCACCAAGCGATGTTCTTAGATCATTTAAAGAAACTTACCCAAAGATATGGGAAATCATAAAAATAGATGAATAGAATTTAATATGTTTCCTCAAGTGAAGTAGGCATTAAGAACTGGGCTTGGACTATCCTTTTCCTTATCATTCCTTCTATTATAATTGGTTCTAAAGTTCGAGCTAGACTCAATGCCTCATCTAACCTAGTTTCACTATTCGAAAAAATAGTGATCACTGGTTCACCCTTCTTGACATGCCTTCCTCCCTTCTTATGTACAATGACACCAGCTCCCTTATCTTGTGGAGCGCCAGCAGCTCTAACAATAGCCATTATCGCCCGATTATCTATTGAAACAACATAGCCATCTGCTGTCGCCTCGATATTCGCAGTATATTGCCCTACGGGTATGTCTTCTGATTTTATATTTGGATCTCCGCCTTGAGCCTCTATGATTTCTTTCATCTTCTTGAGCGCCTTACCAGATTTAAGAATCTCCTTAGCTATCTCTGAACCCCTATTAGGCGCAGCTCTTCCAGTCATTTCCATAAGCATGCCAGCTAATCCAGTAGCTTTTTCAACAAGAGACGTTGAAGGCATCTTTCCCTCTAAAGTCATTAATGCTTCTCTAGCTTCTAATGCTGGACCAACCGCATTCCCTATCGGTTGATCGCCATAAGTTATAGCTCCCTCCACATGAACATTTAGTTTCTGGCCCAGATCGACAAACATTCTGGCTAACTTCATGGCATCTTCCATGGTTTCTGCTTTCGTGCCACGTCCCTGAGGTATATCTATCACTAGATATTTAACACCCATAGCTACCTTCTTAGCCATTATTGAAGCAAGCAATTGAGATATGGGATCTATCCTTAAGACACTCTCAACTTTCTGTATAAATAAGTCATCCGCTGGAGCGATATCTAATGCTCCACCCCAAACTATGCAACCATTAGTCTTATTAACGACTTCCTCAACCTCCTCTAATGTTAAATTAACGTTAGCTAAGACTTCCATCGTGTCTGCTGTGCCAATAGTAGTTATGCTCCTAGAACTAGTCTTAGGGATCTTCAAGCCAGTGGAGGCTATGATGGGGGCGATTAACAAAGACACCTTATTGCCAGGGACACCGCCGATACTATGCTTATCAACGGTATTTGGACCAAAATCAACGGTCTTACCAACCTCAACCATGGCCAAAGTCAAATCAGCTATCTCATCAATCGAGAACGGCTTGAGGTATTGTCTTACAATGAATGCTGCTATTGCTACATCTGGTAGTTTTCCAGTTAAAGCGTCACTAATTATCTTTTTTAATTCATCTTTATTGAGCCTCTTTCCATCAAGAGCCTTCTTGACAAGCTCTATTGTATCCAACCCCTTTATCTGCATACTATTACCCTCATTATAGCTATTAATCTGGTTTAAAATTGTTTTTCTCAGTTATTTAAGTGCTGAGATATTTATATTGTAGATGATAAGTTTTCTACTAGATATAATTGATTATGATGCTTTTGTTAATGAGTGCAATCTATTTATTTATTATCTTTCTAAATATTAATCAATAATGATTATGTTGACTTAAAGAAATTTATCTAGTGTGAGGTGACTCAATCTCTTTAACAACCAAGACCTTTTAACTAAATCTATGTTAAGACTATTTTTCTCTCTTATCATTATCTCTCTCAATAAATATTCAACGTCACCTTTCTTAATTGGATGTGATCTAAGAGCTAATCTAACACTCTCCCTTATTTGCCAATTACCAACTGGCGCGAAGTACTTAGGTGTGATTATTCTCACGGCAATGACGGCTGCAACTCTATTTATTTTATTTAAATATTCTAATATCGCGTATTTAATTGCCATATAACCGCCATCCAACTTATTGGGTTTACCACTATAATCTTCGTGTATATGAATAATTACTGGCTTACTCGACTTTTTAACCCACACACTAAATGGTAACCATATCTCAAACATCTCCATCGACCAATAATCATTAGGAACTAGAACTATGTAATATTTATTCCCTAAGTACTCCCAGTAGTACAAAGCAGCTTCACTCAATTGCTTAGAATGCTTAATATTTTTTAGAAAGAAATTGCTCATTATAGTGTCAGTAGCTGTTATACTCCACCTCGTGGGAACAATCCTTCTTCTAGGTTTAACACCAAGTAAGCCGGCGGAAAGCAGTCTCTGGATATAATAGAAGTTTAATCCATGTTTCCATAATTCCGGGATAATTATTGAAGCTTTTACATTTTCGCTAATCGCTTGTTCCACTTTCTTAGTTGTCACGGGATTACTAGCTATCTCAATTCTCTCTAGAACACCCGATGCACCAATAGGCGGGATATTCGCATCAAATCTTATTAATAATTTCGGCTCCTTTTTTAGGTAAATGTCAACATCCACTGGTCTCAAACTTATTATCATTTCTTTTATATCATTGACAAAGTAAAAATGCTTTGTTACCTCAACTTTACGAAATGCATATAGCATATTTATTCTCATCTTTAGTATGTCTACGAGATCTAATCTGTTCCGAGCCCAACTTTCTGGATCCTCTAAGGCGAAATCAAAATTATGTGTAGATATTGGCCCAACATTAACCTTTGGATAACCGTAATCACCAATCAATAAGTTGGGAGGAGAAAAACCCTCAACACTTCTTTTACCTATTATATTTTTAGCATCTTCAATGAGTGAAGACTGCTTAATTAATATGGGACATACCCTGGCCCCACAAAGTTTTTTAGCGCCCTTGCATAAAGCACAGATCTCTTGCGGAATTCTAGGCATTTCTAGAACACTTTATTTTAAATCAATTACTAAATCACCACTAACTACTTTTTTAAGCGTTGAAGCATATTTAAGGAAATCATAATGCGTTTGTCCTAGCAATATAATAAATATTAATTAATGAGTGATACAATAATTATTAAATCAAATTAATTGTTTAAAAAAGTAGTAATCTCAATAAGATAACAAAGATTAACATTAAAATTGCAGCGATTGTTATTATGGATAAACCTTTTTCTTTTTTAACAATGTATACTATGTCAAGATAAAATAATGAGACTATTGGGATTAAAATTAGATTAAAAATGCCTAGATATATTATTGCTAACGGATCCCCTGACATTATCTCAGTTAATAGTTCATTTATCTGTATTTTTTGATCAAGATATACCCCTTGCTTGTTTATTAGCAGAGATAATCCAATGATGAAGATTATTATACTGGTTATTACAGCGACCTTGATATATTTATACAGGTCATATTCATTCACTAATCTCACCTAGTATAAGGATTTATAGATCATTCGAAATGCCACGTATAGCAAGAATACTGCGAATATCTTTCTTAGGGTTTCGTTTCTCAGTCTTCTAAAGAACTTTGTCCCTACATTAGCCCCAATGAATATACCTATAACAGCTGGTGCAACTAATAGTGGCTTTATTAATCCATTTATCCAATATATAGTCCCTCCAGTAGCCCCATTCAATCCGATGATGAATAAGCTTGTTGCCGATGCCACCTTCGGTGGTAGCCCTAGGATGATTACTAGTATTGGGACGTTGATTACACCCCCACCTATCCCAAGCAACCCCGAAAGCAATCCCCCAAAAAATGTTAATAATAATCCTCTGATAGTATTTTGTACTTTGTATCTAATGTATCTTCCCTCCGACTCATCGTAATAAATCCCGTTTAAACCTAATAATTCTGCTATTTTATCCTTTTTCTGCGTTTTATGGGAGACCTTAAATCTCTTACCCTTAATCATGTTATAAGAAACAAATATTAATAGTAGTCCAAATAGGAGCCTAAGAACATTTCCCCGTAACATTACTGATACCGTTGCTCCTGTGAAAGCTCCTAGTATACTCATGACTCCAAGAAAAACTCCTAGTCTCATGTTTGTGATTTTCTTTTCAATATAAATGCTATTACTTGTGCTTGATGTAGCGATTGTACATACTAGGCTAGTAGCTATTATCTCATGTATTCCTACGCCAGGCAGTAAACCTATCTCTGAAATAAAATCTAGAAATGGAACTAGAATTGCTCCTCCACCTAGACCAAGTATTGAGCCTATGAAACCAGCTAAGAAAGCTATCAGTATTGTATAAATTATCGCGGCAAGTAGCATGATATTGGGACCTCTTAATATGAATTCTTTAAATTCAGCTTGTTTTATTTAATTACATCAATTAAATCAATTCTATTCTTTCTTCTTTTAAACCATAATATAATATCATAGTAGGTTTATCATCTAGACATGCGAATTCTATATCG
>JAHQWF010000093.1 GCA_029856055.1 Candidatus Njordarchaeota archaeon
AGTGTCTCTAAACCGCCCTGATTTAAGACATGCTAGGGCGCTTGGCCATCTTATTTCGGACATGGGGCTACATGCATCCTTGATAAGGCTTAAATAAGCCACCAAATATTACACATTTAGAGAGAAATTAATAATTATAGAATTTTCGTTAGATTTTATGAGTAAAGTTAATATATTAAATACAACTTTTCTAATAAATTATGTAGATCAAAATAAAATTAATATACATGTTTGCATGTGGTGAAATATTATGGCGAAATATGTGGTTTACATAGCTTGCGGATCTGCTGCTGCTTCTGCAAATGTTGTAAAGGGCAGAGTTGCTAAGATGTTTGAGGATGCTAAGCTTGATGTTGATCTAAGAATTGCTAGGATTTCTGAAATTCCCCAAATAGCTAAAGAGGTAAAACCAGATCTAGTTATTATAACTACTGGTAAGATTATGAAGAAGGGTTGGCCAGAGGATATCCCAGTAGTAAGTGGCTTACCTTTCATGACAATGGTTGGTATGCAGAAGGCTTTTGAGGAAATAGCGAAGATACTTAAGTCTAAGAAGAAATAACTCTTGTTCTATTTCTTTTTTATTGGTGTGTATTTTGAGTAATGATAGTATTGATATTATTGTATATGATAAGGCTCAAGCTAGTGATTGGGAGGGTTTGCTTAGGGAGTTAAGTAGATTTCTTCATGATCGGGGCTATGTTAAAGATACTTATGAGGAAGCTATTATTAAGAGGGAGAATGAGGTTCCAACGGGTTTGGAGGTTCCAGGTAAAGTTAATGTTGCCATCCCTCATGCTGATGTGGATCACGTTAATAAGCAAGCTTTAATCATTCATATCCTTGATAAGCCAATTAAATTTAAGAGAATGGATGATCCTGATCAATATATCGATATTGAATTGGTTTTATTGCTTGTTATCAAGCATCCAGAGGGTTATGTCAAGTTTCTATCTAAATTAACTGAATTATTTCAGGATGATCACTTTGTTGAATTAATTAAGAGAAAGGATTATAATGGTTTAGCCGAGTATATCAAGGAGAAAGCTCTTGTAGCTATGGAGAAAGGCGAATAAGTTGACATATGTGGGAATAGATATTGGAAGTAAAAGGGCAAAAATTGTAGTTGTTGAAGGCGATGGGACTCTAATTGATTCAAGATCGATAGATATATCAGATCTTATTCGTCGTCCTAAACCTGCTTGGGCTGAAAGAGATGATTTACTTATTTGGGAACGAATAAAGCCAGTGATTAAAAAACTAAAAGGTATTGATAAAGTAGAAGCTGTTTGTATTGATGGGACAAGTGGAACTATAATTCCTGTTGATTCTGATTTAAAGCCTATTTGCCATGCACTCCTTTATAGTGATTCTAGAGCTGTTGAAGAAGCAAAAGAATTGAGGGAGAAAAGCAAAAAAGCGAGAAATTATGAGGAATTTTTACCGATAGCGCCTTATCTAGTTATTCCTAAAATTATGTGGTTAAGAAAACACTTCTACAAATTTAATGAAATATACAAAATCCTTCATGAAAATGATTTCTTTTCAATGCTTCTAACAGATGAAATAGCGACTTCTCCAAATATTGCCGGCAAATCTCATGCAGATATAATTACCGGTGAATACATCAAAGAGATCTATGAGGATGTAGATATAGACATACAGTTAATGCCAGAAATCAAAGCTGTTGGTGACAAGATAGGCTATGTGACATCCAAGGCGAGCCAAGAGACAGGTATCCCTGAAGGAGTACCAGTAATTAATGGTGTGACTGATTCTAGTGCTGGAGATGTAGCTACTGGTACCATTGATGTAGGTATAGTGAATGTTAATGTTGGTACTACACTAGTTGTTCACGGAGTGGTTGATAAGGTTAATCCTGATCCAAAGAAAAGAATATATTATAAGTCATATTTCGAAAAGAGATATTTGGTTGGTGGAGCTACTAATGCTGGAACAATTCCTTTTGACGCGCTTAGTAAACTTCTCAATACTCCTTTGGGGGAACTTGAGAAATTAGCTGAGAATGTTCCGCGTGGGTCAGATGGATTAATTGCTCAGACACAATGGATTGGTACAAGGATCCCCGAAAGCAATCCAAACATGCTTGGTTTCTTTTTAAATATAACAGAGAATAATTTTACTCCAGGTCACCTTTATAGAAGCTTACTGGAAGGCAATGCATTTGTCTTATATATGTTATTAAAGATTATCGAAGAAGTAGCTGAGATGGAATTCAAGGAGATAAGAACTATTGGTGGTGGCGCTAAGAGTAGACTTCAGAACAAAATATTTGCTGAAGTCACTGGAAAAACCGTTAAATTTATAGAAGAGAGTGAGCCAGCAACCGGTTCAGCGATAATTGCTATATGGGGCCTCAATAGGGAGATAGGGATTGGTGAGATAGCTAGCAAATTCATTAAAGTTACAGATATTTTCGAACCCGATAAAGAATACAGGGAGTATAAAGAGAATATGGAAAAATTATTTAAAGCTATGGAGCTTTTATCAACAATTTTCTGAATTTATTCTTCTCCAAATTTATTATTGATTAATTCTACTAATGTTTTTATTGCTTCTTCTGCATCTTCACCCTCAGCTATAATATGTATCTGATCACCTTTCTCTGCTCCCAGAGATAATACACTTAAAATATTTTTCGCATCTGCTACTTTCCCGTTTTTCGTCACAGTTATTTTGCTCTTGAACTTCTTAGCTGTTCTAACAAACAATGATGCAGGTCTAGCATGTAATCCAACTTTATTCATGAGAGTTACCATTGCTTCTGCCTTTGGCAACCTATTCACCTTTGGATTGATAGAAAAAGGAAAGAAATGATTATTTATAAGTTTTTTATACAGGGATTATATAGTGCCATTTCTTTAGTGCTTCCTCTAACTCCTTTGATTTCTTAGCGGCCTCCTCCAGAGATATACCTTCTAAGTAGGCTGAAATAGAATCTCTAACTGCTTTAGCACCGGCTTTAGGACCGCTTGGATGACCAAGTACTCCTCCCCCAACTTGTATAAATAAGTCTACACTACCATTAGTTTCAAGCACTTTCGGGATCAATCCAGGATGTAAACCTCCAGAAGCAACGGGAAATGTTTTCTTTATGTGGTACCAATTGCTATAGAGGAACTTATTTATTTCCAAAACATCTTTAGCAGGCCCTTCTAATTTCCCATATATAGCTCCAGTATGAATATTATCTACACCTATTAGCCTTGCTAACTTTGCGACAACATACATTCTTATTCCATGTTTTTTATTCCTAGTAAATGCCGCGTGCATGGCCCTGTGAGCATATATAGCTAATTTTAGATCGTGACAAAACTCTCTCATATATTGTAGAGCAGCCCAACCCACAGTAATTATATCAATCATCACGTACTCTCCACCCAGATCTGCTACTAGCTTAGCTCTCTTTTCCATCTCCTTTACAGGAGCTGTTATGTTTATAAGATAACCTTTCCTCTCTCCAGTTTCATCCTCAACCTTTTCCCTTATCTTAAATACTTTTACAGCTCTGTCCTCAAATTTATTGAATTTCAAGCTACCTAAGTTCTCATCGTCTTTAATAAAATCGATACCACCGCTTAAAATCTCGTACGAGACCTCTGCATACTCATCTGGATCATAACCTATCTTAGGCTTTGGAACCGTTGCGGTTAGAGGCCTGCCATGGATTTTAAAAATTGATCTAATTCCATCAATTCCGTACTCTGGACCAAGATAATCTTTAACATATTCCTCTGGCAACTCTATATCAAGTAATCTTAAATTCTTAACAGCTTTCATACCGAAAATATTACCAGCTACGCCAGAAAGCAATTGAGGTATACTTCCAGGCTCCCATAAATCTAAAGGATAAGCAACCTTTATAACGTTACCATTTATCTCATATACCTTGGCCATTAATTTATTAATTCTCTCTGGTAATCTGGATAGCGTAGTCCACGTCCCAACACTGCTTTCAGAAGCAACTCGACCTGCAGCTTCTTCCATTGAAATTCCTTCAGCTGGCTCAACGTAGAAATGAGCAATTATATCTGTTTTACTTGGCTTGTAATCTAGATCTAGAAAATCCAGATACCAATCGATTTTCTCTTCCATTTTTAATCACCTTTCGTTACGAGAAACATCAGTAAGTGAAGTTATTTAAATATTCATTCAGAAGGAATCTTCACGAAAATAATTACCTATATTTAATTAGTAGAGTTACGGAATCAATATAGTGTTTTTCCAATGCAATATAAATAAAATAATGAAGATATTTACTTTATCTTCTCTAGAATCTCTAATCTCTCCTCGAGAGGTACACATCTCTCATCCATTGGCAGATACTTCTTTTCTAACTCACCGATATAGAGCGCCCTAGGCCTAATAATCCTATTCTCGGTCCAATACTCTAAGACATGTCCGGTCCAACCAACAATACGTGCCATCGCGAATATAGTTGTGAATAGATCAGATGGAATTCCTAAGTGATGGTAAACGATGCCTGAGAAGAAATCCACATTAGTGAATACCTTCTTTTCGGATAACTCTCTTAAAACCACTTCTTCAATTTTAACTGCTGTTTCATATAATGTCATATCACCCTTCTTCTCACTTAGCATCCTAGCATACTCTTTTAATATCTTTGCTCTAGGGTCATAAGCTTTATAAACTCTATGTCCGAATCCCATTATTCTCTCTTTCTTAGCTAGCTTCCTTAAAACATAACTCTCAGCATTCTCATGGCTACCAACCTCCATTATCATCCTCAATGCTCTCTCATTTGCTCCACCATGCAACGGTCCCTTTAGTGCGCTAATTCCCGAAACAACCGCAGAATATATATCTGATAGAGTAGATGCAGTTACTAACGCTGCGAAAGTTGATGCATTCATTCCATGTTCAGCATGTAATATTAATGCAACATCCATTACTTTACTAGATAGCTCATCTGGTTTCTCACCATTCAACATATATAGGAAATTAGCTGCATGATCCAGATCATTTGTCGGTTCTATTGGATCCTGATTATTTCTTATCCTATGCCAGGCAGCCACAATAGTTGGAGCTTTAGCTAAAATTCTCATCGCCTTCCTAATATTTGCTATCGAAGACATATCCTCAAGCTCTGGATCATATGTTGCTGCTGCTGATATACCTATTTTAAGTATATCCATTGGATGAGCCTTCTTCGGTACTCTCTTCATCAAGTCTATAAGCTCATCTGGAATCCACCTAAAGGACACTAAAATGCTTTTAAATTTGCTTAACTCGTCTTTCTTAGGTAATCTGCCGTACCAGAGTAGAAAAGTAGTTTCTTCAAATGTTGAGTGCTTAGCTAAATCTTCTATTCTATAGCCTCTGTAATACAATCTACCATTTTGCCCATCAATCCAACTTATTCTAGTTTCCTTAACATAAACTTCATCTAAACCTTTTTTAACTTCAACCTGAGGCATAGAAATAGACATGTTATTGACACCGATTTTTGTTATTTTAATTCTTTGAATAATAAGCAAAAAATATTCAGAATTTAAACTTGATTATATACATATAGACTCCTAAATATTTTAAAATACCTTTAATTTAAATTGATTCCCAATTTTATTGCTGATAAAATTTAGGATTTTTTAACCAAACCTATACTTTGAATATACTTGAATAGATTTGTGGTAATCATACTATATAAATGTTCTAGAAGCATTTAGATGAAAAATAAAGTATTTTTAAAAAAAGTGTTATATTTCTATACTCTTATCTGAAGATTATTAATGATTGATTGATAAGTTTAAATGAATATTTGTATACTAATACAATATGTCCCCTTCTAGATAAGTATATGTTGGTGTATTGATTTGCCTATGATTAAAGCTACTCTTGTTCCTGGTGATGGTACTGGCCCTGAAATTGTTGAAGTAGCTAGAAAAATTATAGAATTTACAGCGGATCTTTGCGGTATACCAGTTCAATGGGAAGTTAAAGAAGCTGGCATACCTGCTTATGAAAAGTATGGTGATCCTTTACCCCAAGAAACTTTAGAGAGCATAAAAAGGAATAAGATTCTTTTTAAAGGGCCTATCACTACACCTGTTGGAACTGGATACAGATCAGTTAATGTTGCTATAAGGCAAAAATTCAAATTATATGCTATTGTTAGGCCTGCAAAATCTATACCTAGATTTTCTAGCAAATTCCCGAATGTAGATTTGGTAACTATTAGGGAAGGTACTGAGGAGTTTTATTCTGGAATTGAGCATAGAGTAAACACGGTGGATGAGGATAGAATAGCTGCTGAGAGTATAGGTGTTGTCACTAAAAGAGCTTGTGAGAAAATAGTTACATTCTCTTTTGAGTATGCTAAAAAGTATGGTAGAAAAAAACTTACTGCAGTTCATAAGGCCAACATACTAAAAGAAACGCATGGGTTATTTAGAGATGTTTTCTATGAGATAGCTAAGAAATACCCTGAGTTCGAAGTAGATGACAGAATGGTAGATAATATGACTTACCAGTTGGTAACCAAGCCAGAATTATATGATGTACTAGTATCACCCAATTTGGTAGGGGATATAATATCGGATCTAACAGCAGGTTTAGTTGGGAGCTTAGGTGTAGTACCAAGTGCTAACATTGGTGATGAATATGCGATGTTCGAGCCGATACATGGTAGCGCTCCAAAATATGCTGGTCAAAATAAAGTGAATCCAACAGCCCAAATAATGGCTGGTGTTATGATGCTAAGGCACCTCGGATTAATGGAAATGGCTGATTTAATCGAGAAGGCTACATTTAAGGTAATTGAAGAGGGCAAAAGTGTTACGTATGATATTGCTAGAGTATATGGAGTTCAACCAGTTGGAACCAAGGAGATGGGTGACGCGATAATAGAGAAAATTAAAGAGTATTATCATAAAAGTTAGCTAATC
>JAHQWF010000135.1 GCA_029856055.1 Candidatus Njordarchaeota archaeon
GGCAATACCAGCTATAAAGCCTTCTAGGGGGCGTGGTAATCCGAGACACGGCCTTAAGGCATTGTTCTGGAAGATTAGAAAGTTGCCTTGGTTTAGGCGCTACGCAAATCTCCGCTGGGTTCTCGAGGCGATGTTTAAGGTGTTTAAACGCCTTTTCGGCTGGTTTGTCCGCGGTAAATCCCAGAAGTCACGGGCTAACGAGGTCTTGTTTAAGGCGCTTGCCTGGAACATAATGGTATTGCTAGCCGTGATCGCTTCAAAATGGGCGTAAAGGCTTAAAAAGGAGAAAAGTCAAATTTTTGACAAACCATATATCTATACTTAATTTAACCAATCTGATTAATGATCTTTGAAAATCTCTTTTGTAAAAATAGTTTTTCATGAGATGATTTATCTTGAAGTGGGTAACGCGTGAGAAAGCTAAGGTAGAAAGAATAGCTGTACCTTGGTTAATAAAAAAATTTATAGATCAGGATGCAAAATTTCTTTTTGTCCCAAGAGAAAAAGTTCTGGAGGTTGCGGAAAAAGAGAACGCTATACCATTCGATTCACCTGGAGCAGAACTTTATCATAAAGAAGGAAAATGCACATTTGAAGTCATAATAGAGAAATATAATATAAAGGATCCTGCATTAGAATACATGGCTAAGATTATTCATGGCGCAGACATAAAGAGGGATATCAATATTGTTCCAGAGGCTGCTGGATTAAGAGCTATAGCTCATGGATTTCACTACTTGATCGAAGACGACCATAAGAAAATGGAATTGGAATTCCCTATGTATGATGCGCTTTATGAGTACTGCAAGAGGAAAGTAGCTGGTGAAGAAATCTAATTTTACCCCTATTTTTTATCTATAGTACAAAGAGAAGCCAGATCCACCAATAATTAGCTTATTAGGAGCTTTTTCTTTTAGGTAATTAATGGTATTGAATCCACTACAGTGCAGAGGGATAATCTTCCATTGAATAGTTTTTATAAGATAGTCAAGAGTTATCTTTGAAGGTGAATGAAAGCCCCCCATAACAAGATAAGGGACGCCATTTATATCTTTAACGGCTTTATCTACGATCTTATCAACGCCAGGATGACTACAGCCAACGAAAATAAATAATTTCCCATTTATCTTTATAGCTAGTGCTATTTCATATAATTCAACACCGCCCTTCAATTCCCCAACAACAAATACATCATCTCCAATACTCATCGTTTTATCTACGGGAATTACCCTCAAGCCCATTCTTTTAAGATAATCATTAATTCCAGAGTGAAAAGGTACATAAACTCTCAATCCCGGTTTTAACCTAGAGACAAACTTAAGGCCCCCTATGTGATCACTATGTTTATGGCTTATAACCACGGCATCTAAATTACGTAAATTCACTCCCAAAGCGATAGAATTCTTCATTAATGAAATCGGATCAGAAGAAGTATCAAATAAAAAAGATTTATTACGAAATTTAAGATAGATGCTCAAACCCCAACGCTTCTCGAGTCCACCAATATACTGATCATTATCAACTAAGACGATGACTTTTAGGTCATCATCCATTAAATCGCCTAAAACTACACATAATATCTAAAGGCATTTTACCAGGGACCACCGCCTCTACCACCGTAACCTCGGCCGCGTCCTTTGCCCGGCCAACCTCTACCACCTCTTCCCCCGCGTCCCCTGCCAGATCCACCATATCCTGCATCAATTCTGTGTATCATATATGCTGGAGCTCCACAATAGGGGCATCGAGCTGGTTTAGGTGTACCATAAGGCACCTCTATAATCTTATTGCATTGACCGCATATAAATCTTTTATTTAGTCCAGGACCTGGTTGACTCGCCATAATTATACACCTTTTTAGATCTATTTCTAATATTACAAATATATTTGTAATTATATATTAAATTTTTCTATCACGCAAGATTTCTTTGCGAAATGGTAAAAGTAGATATAATGAACCATCATTTATTTTTCTACCAAAACAGTTAATTATATTTTTAGATATTTTCTAGATAGTTATATTGAGGTAATGAAATTGCTAGGTAATTTTTCTAAGGATATATTTACTAGAAGAGTTGGTAAATTTCAGGAACTTTTAAGACAAAGAAATATAGATGCAGCGATGATAAGGACCCTATCAACATTCATTTATTTTACAGGCACTAAATGGTTACGTCCTTCTCTATTGGTTCCAGCTGATGGCGATCCTATAGCTTTTGTTGCTAAGGGTGAGGAAGATGGTTTTAGAGAGAGAAGCTGGATTAATAACATAATTACTTATAGGGAGGGAGGTGAGATAATGGCTAAAGTTTCTGGTCTCATTAGAAAAGAAGGCTTTAAAACCGTTGGTATCGAATATGGTATTGAGAGGGATGCATACATTGTTTTCTATGAGATGTTTAAGCGACTTAATCCTGGAATCAAGGTGGTAGATGTCAGTGATCTCACCTACAGTTTAAGGATGATTAAGGACGAATACGAGTTAAGTTGCATTATAAAAGCTGGCTCCATAGCGTCTAGAGTAATGAAGCGGTTGATGGAGAAAATAGAGGTTGGAACCTCTGAAGCTGATATAGCTGCTGAAGCATATTATCATCTATACAAAAATGGGTGTGAAGAACCGCATGTCTATGTGAATATTGGTCCGCATCCACGGATTCACTCAGAACCATTTAAAGATGTTCGTGTGAAGAAAGGAGTATCTGTTACAATCGTAATAGGCGCTGATTACAATCATTATTACGCTAATATGGCTAGAACTATATTAGTCGGAGAGAACGACATAGCAAATAAAGCTCTCAAATGTATGGATGAAGCGTATGAGTTGGCTGATAAATTAACTAGAAGTGGTGTAAAGCCAATTGAAGTAATGAAAGAAATCGATAAGGTTTACGAGAAGTATGATATGGCTAAATTTGCTGTTAAAGGTTACTTGCATGGTGTAGGCTTGCAAATAGAAGAGGTGCCTATCACAACAATTATTCCCAAGCATAGATCTATAGAACTTAAACCAGGGATGGCCGTAGCATTTATTCATGCACCAATATTGATTGAGGGTATAGGTCAAGTTAAAAAAGAGGACACATTTATTATAACTCGTGAAGGAGACATTAAATTAGCTACAAAGTAAATTTGTTGATAGATAGCTTCAGCTTTAAAAAAATATATCCTAGATTAGATGATGAAGGGATTGCGAGGGAAGAAATGATACTATTAACACCTTTTTAGCATGTTTCAAAAAACTATTTCAGTATTGTTTATTGCTCGAGATGATAAATTAGATCAACTCTTAGAAAATGCATATTAATTCAAAAATGGCTATCTAAATGCAATTAAAAAAGTATTGAAGACTATAATCAGACGTTTACAAGAATTTTTTTATATTAATCCTCTTATAATATTAGTTTGGTGAAAATCGTGTCTATAACACCTGAGCTCTACGAATTCATAATAAAAGTCGTGGAGGACAAGGTAAAGGAAATCAAAGTAACCAGAGAGGAATTTGATAAATTAACTAAGGCGGTAAAAGAACTGGCCCAAGCCCAGCGGAGGACGGAGGAGAGGCTAAACCGGTTGGCCGAGAGAGTTGAGCAGTTGGCTGAGGCCCAGCGGAGGACGGAGGAGAGGCTAAACCGGTTGGCCGAGAGAGTTGAGCAGTTGGCTGAGGCCCAGCGGAGGACGGAGGAGAGGCTAAATCAGTTGGCCGCACGAGTAGACCAATTAACAGAGGCTGTTCATAGTTTATCCGTAAGTGTTGGTAGGCTTAGTGATGTCGTGGGCTATGGTCTAGAGGACATCGCGAGAGTAATGGTTCCTGGCTGGCTTGAGCGACATATGAGTATATATGTCGAGGATCTTTCTCCTCGATTCATTGAAGTTAATGGATCGGAAATCCAGCTCAATCTGTTTGGTATTGGAAGAAAGGATGGAGCTGAAGTCGTAATTGTTGGTGAGTGCAAGTCTAGAATATATGCTAGTGAGGTCAAAAAGTTCTCTGCAGTGCTGGAAAAAGTACGGAAAGCTTTTCCCAATAAGGAGATACTAGGTTTTATCTTTGGGTTCTTAATTCATCCAAGCGCTGAGGCAGAAGCCAAGAAACTAGGGGTAAAAGTAATAGCTACATACATGAGATAAAATAAAAACTCTAGTTGTTTTATTTCATCAAATAATAACACTTTATTCTGTATCACTTAGAAGAAATTTATAGTAACTAAAGGCGTAAAACTGGATTACTTACTACACAGTAAAATGAATTATTACGCCATGGTGATAATCAGTGGTAATGCTTAGTGGTCATGATAGATATTACATACACTTTATGAGAAAAATTTGAGTATTTATGATAATTACTAGTTTTCTTTTATTCATTTTTTCTTTTCCTTTAATGATCTGGCGTAGTTATCAAGTTCACGGGTTTGTGATAGGTGCTTTATCATTACCACTTTTTGTTACGGGGTCTATTTTCACATGTTGCCTGGTTATCACAGAGTAGGAGTTAGTAGGAGTCTGTCTATATTGCCTTTGATAACTTTTATTGTATCAGCTATTTTAACTATACTCGAAATAAATTATATTGTTATGTATACCCTGAATCCTATAATATCTATGACAATATGAGCGATTATCATTGGTAATAATGTTCTATTCTTATCCCTATAATATGTATAGCCGAATATTAATCCTATAGCGAATGTGAAGAATGCATGCATGGATATGCCATGCCACAACCCAAATGCTATTGCTTGAATAAGATTAGCCGTAGAGTTTCTAAATCCTTTTTCCTCTAACTCACTTATGCTGTACGCTCTATAGAAAAGCTCTTCAAATATTCCAGCGGTGAAAGGCCCTATAATAAAAGTCAACCATCTTAATATGAATGGTACTTTAGAGATTATCTCAATAAACTCTAATGTATATTCTTCATAGGTTAACCCATTCGCAATCATGTATATTATTCCTTCTAACATGAACAAAGCTTCAGCCACCATTACTAGAACTAAGATAATAATGATGTTCTTGAAAATATTGTCACTAAAAACCGTGTAACCAAAGACATCATCCACACTTCTGCCTTTTCTCCTTAATGAGAAATATGCATATGAACCATAAATAACTTGCATAATGGGCCAGAGAATCATGCCATAAGTATACATTAGAACCATAAATTCCTGAAAAGCCTTATTAGGATCCGAAATCCATAAATCTCTTGGAATAAGGAAGAGTGGGAGATAAATGGATAAAACTAAATTAACTATAATAGCAGGAATAAAAAGTATAATCATTATACTTAATTTATCTCTCATTTTCACAAACCTTCTTAATATATTGGCTTTTCGTGCAATAAAATCTCAGGAGTGATGAGATATATTTTCTCTTCGGCTAATAAATCTAAAATATTTTTTCTGGGTATTTTCTTAAGTGCTATAATATATCTTATTCGCCTATTTATTCTTGTTTTCTCTAGAAATATGCTGGTTTTATGTACAACTAGGTCTTCTAATTCCTTTTTAGTTATCTGTTTATCTCTCCACTTTACTTCACCCAATATAATTGATTCTCTTGATACTGCGCATATATCGATTCCTGTATCTTTCCACCACCAAGAACCTATACTTAATATCTTTGGTAGCTTTATTGCATTCCCTAGAGAATCTCTAATAGTTCTACTAGACATCCGCATTAGGAAGTCTCTAACTATATCTTCATATATATTTGAGACATAACTATTTTTTTCATTCTTGAATTTTTCAATAATAATGCTAGTATCTCCCCCTTCAATAGCATTATAGTTTGGATAAATGAACCTGAACCAAAACCTGAAAAAGTTATCATTAATCTTAAATCTAGCGCGCTTAAACTCAGTGTTTCTATCAGTAGGTCTAAATACTCTAGAGATTATATCCATTTTTTCTAGCTTTATCAAGTATGGATATAGCTCCGATCTAGATTTATTAAGAGAGCTAGCTATTTCACCCACGCTCGAAGCATGCCCAAATGAGAGTTTCTCCAATATATCCATATAAAGGGATAACGATCTCAACTCTGCTCTAAGTATATTTTCGGGCTCATCCCTCAAAGGAGAATAAGGTGAAGCTATCTTATCCACAATATTATCCTCAACACTTTTAGAAGGATCGATCATGATGAAGTAATGGGGCGTCCCTCCAAAGACAGAGTAGAGTTCAATCAATTTTATTGGATCAAGCATCCTAAATGCTTTAGCGAAATTAAAGAAACTCATTGACTTTACATTTAGTATTCCCGTTTTTCTACCAAACAGCGGGGCTGTACCGCTAATAGCTATCTTTTCAATCATACCTATCGAAGATCCCACAAGAAATAACTTTATTTTAGTTTTTGATAACTCTTTATCCCACCAAAATTGAAGTAACTCGATGGCTTCAGGTGCTGAATCGGCAAGCCTCTGAAACTCATCAATAATAACTATAATTTTCTCTGAGCGTGATAGTTCAGAGAGATATTTATAAAAAGTGTCCCAATCTGGAAAAACATAACCTGGAGGAAACTTTAATCCAAGCTGTCTCTCTAATTCCTTACTAAAAAAACCTAGTATACTACTCGCTGAAGCATGAAAAACATAGAGATATAAACTCCTCTTTCCTTTCGAAAACTCCAGCAATAGGCGTGTTTTACCAATTCTCCTACGACCCCAAACAATAACTAATTCAGCTTTATTAGATTCCCAGAATTTACTTAAAATACCTATCTCCTCATCTCTATTCACAAAACTATTGTAAGTCATAAGCCATACCTAAATTTAAACAAGATTAGACTAATCTAAATTAGACTAAATTTGTTTATAAATTTTTTATTAAAAATATTAAGATTTACGAATAAATCCGGGATAACACAAATTGAAT
>JAHQWF010000058.1 GCA_029856055.1 Candidatus Njordarchaeota archaeon
GTCCAAGATGAGTAAGCCTATATCCCTATAAGTCCAACCGAAAGCCTCCTTCAAAGTTATAACAGTCAGTTTCTGCGGTATAGTTATTTTCCTGTGCCCGTGCTTGCCCCACTTAGGGAATATTAGGCTGTATATGGCGTGGAGTATAAAGGCTAAAAGTTTTAAGGCAAAGTATGGTATATATTTCATTGGGGCCCGCCTCTGGGTGATTCTAGGCGGGATATTTGGGTAATACCGATATTTATAAAGGCGGGCCCCACTAAAAAGCCTAACTAGGCATAAAAAGAAGATGATTAAAAATTATTTGACAGACCAATTTTGCTACGTATATTTTATAGAAAGTTAAATTAAGTGTATTCAAAAATAGTATAAACATCAATTTTTATATTGAATATTTTTTAATTATTTCTTGGTGATACGGTTGGATTTTTATCAAGTAGCATTGATTTCAGTGTTCGTTATAGTCATCGCGATCGTTGTAATAGAGCTTTACAATAAAGCTATGGTATCATTATTAGGTGCTTTAGCAACATATTTTATTCTATTCATAAGAGAACACTTTTTTCTAAATGAATTAATAATATTAAGCATCGATTTTAGAACATTGACAATTTTTCTTAGCATAATGCTGTTGATTGAGATAATTAAGGATTCAGGTTTTTTTCAGTTCCTCGCAGTCAAGACCGTTAAGTTAACAAAAGGTCATGAAGATATATTGTTTATTGTGATTACTTTAATTACTTTTACTGCTGGTATGATTCTACTGAATATCGCATCTATTCTTATTCTTATCTCAGTTACCTTGGCAATCACGTATGCTTTAAGAATCCCCCCAAAATACTATGTTATGACAGAGGTCATTGTGATTGATTTAGGTGCAATGGCTCTAGTTCTAGCTAGCATTCCAAACATCCTTATCAGTAACATTGGCGGAATACCGATGATCTTCTTTATTACGCATATATTTCCCTTCTCAATGTTTATAATGGCTTGCGTCATAATGTTTCATAGTTATTTATATAGATTGTTGTATGGTGGTATTCCAGAGCCTGATCCAACTAGAAAAGACATTTTGATGGGATTAAACGAATATGTGTTCATAAAAAGTGAGAGATCTGTCATCTCCTCGGGGTTAATAATGCTATACCTTTTGATAGGTTTTATACTGTTTCCAGACCCCGCGATCATAGCTATGTCAGCCGCTATTTTACTGATAATCTTAACTAAAACGAGTTTCACTGAATTATTAAGAAAAATTGATTGGGAGACACTCTTCTTTATAGTCGGTTTATTCATAATGGTTAAAGGTCTTGAGCATGTAGGCGTGATAAAATCAATTAGCGGGGGATTATATAATTTCATTAAAAGTGATATTTTGATAGGAGTTCTAATAGTTTTATGGGTTGTTGGGATACTTAGTGGATTTTTAGACAATATAGCTCTAACACTGATTTTTATTCCAATATTACAGGAAATAACAAGCTTCTTTGGGCCAATCGGATATATTTTCTGGATAGCTTTAATTCTTGGAACAAATATTGGTGGCGATCTGACACCTTTTGGAAGCCCAACATCCCTAGTAGCTCTAGGCTATATGAAAGATCGAGGTTTTAAAATTAATTTTAGAGAATTCTTTAAAGTAAGTCTATCAACAGGATTGATTAATTTAGTACTATCATCAATTTATTTAACTACGATTTATCTCATTGGTTCTGGACTGTCAGCCTTAATATTTCTAATTTTAGCTATAATATTGATTTTATTATTGTTATTCAAGAGTTATTTTAAGTACGAGGGATTATAAAAACAGAAAAAAGCTCTAAAATTATCTTTATTTATTTAAGTTCAGCATCACTAATTTCTATAGCTTTGGTATACTCTTTACTGTACTGTTTAAGTTCTTTTAGAATCCATTTATTTTTGCTTAATAATTTTTCCACATGAGATAGGTATCTAGCAACTCTTATTACTTCTGGAGAGATTTTAATCAATTTCTTTCCATCCAAGACTACATAATGCTCTCTCTCAACTTTCTCTCCGAGAATATAAGCTGCCTCATTCACTGCTGCTTGGAGCGTGAAGCAATGTGGTGACCCATCTATAGTAGCAATAATTAATTTCTTTGGGTTAGATGATCTTATTATTGATGCTATTTTACCATAAACTACTTGCCCTTCTTGCTCTGGACAGTGTTCGAGAATTACTCCTTTCTCTGATAAATCTTTATAGATTCTTGGATTTACCCATTTAAGACATCTACTAGCTATAACAATTGTCTGTTCTTTCAATATAGGTGCCTTAACCCAAGTACCCATTAAGTCCGGCATATTTAATACACCTCAGTCTTTTTCATTCTTAATGAATTTATCCAATATAATGTAAACGCATAGAGATCCGCACATAGTGCATGAAGATAAATCAACCCTACCAAACTGCTCCCTAATGGATTTTGCATGGTCAGGATCAAACATCAATGAATACATTTTCTCCCAATCAAGATTTTTCCTAGCTTGAGACATCTCCAGATCTATTCTCTTAGCTCTATCACCAAGCTTTATTATGTCACCAGCGTGAGCAGCAATCTTAGCAGCAATCAACCCCTCCTTCACTTGCTGAGGATTAGGTAAACTAAGGTGTTCAGCTGGAGTCAAATAGCAGATTAAGTCTGCCCCTGCTGCTGAAGCAATGGCGGCACCGATAGCTGATGCTATGTGATCATATCCAGCTGCTATATCTGTTGGTAATGGCCCTAAAACATAATACGGTGCTCCATTGCATAGAGCTTTTTGTATTCTCACATTCTCAGCAATCTCATTTAACGGTACATGACCAGGCCCCTCAACCATTACTTGCACATTTTTAGACCATGACCTCTTAACCAATTCAGCTACAGTTACCATCTCAGCCATTTGGAAGTAGTCATGCGCATCATGAATAGCACCTGGTCTTAATGCATCACCAATACTTATTATTCCGTCATACTCAGCAAATAGCTCTAATATATAATCCCAATTCTCGTAGAGTGGATTTTCCTTATTATTGTAGAGCATCCATGCAGCTAATATTGCTCCTCCCCTACTAACGATACCAGCAACTCTCTTTATATCTCTCAGTTTCTTCACATGCTCTAATCTAATACCAGCATGAATCGTCATGAAATCTACTCCATCTCTAAGATGTTTCTCTATTGTGTCTAGGACATCATCTTCTGTCATGTATACTGGCGATCCCTTCTTTTTAGCTACCTCGATATATGTTTGGTAGATTGGTACTGTACCAAATGGTACTGGGGCAACCTCCATGAGCTTTCTTCTAATTAAATCTAGGTCACCACCAGTACTCAAATCCATTATTGTATCTGTGCCATATTTAACAGCTATTTTCGCTTTCTCAATCTCCATTTCAAGATTATTAATAAGCGTTGAAGTACCTATATTCACATTAACTTTTGTTGATAATCCCTCACCAATACCAATAATTTTGACTTCTTGTTTATCTAGTCTTCTTAAATTTCCTGGAATTATTATTCTTCCCTCAGCTACACGTCTCTTAATTAATGTGATCGGAACTTCTTCCATCTTTGATATTATTTCCATTTCTTTTGTTATCCTTCCGTTTTTGGCTTCAAGCATTATGGTCAAGTTAATCACCAGATAAGTATTATATATTCATCTACCTACTATAATATAAGAAAAATTTGTAAATAAACAACAAAAACGCGAGGAAATTTTATTTACCCCTGGTAATCTCTAAGCCAAAAATATGAATTTAAAATTAATTTAATTATCTATCAATTATTTGTATCGAGAGATCTACTAGGGGTTTTTAATGGTTTTAATAAAGAATATAAAGACATTTTTAATAGACGTTGCTTTAGCTGAGCCTTTTAAAATTTCTTTTCAAACTTTTACTCATCTTAATAATTTATTGGTTGTGGTTGAGGATAAAGAGGGAAACTGGGGATATGGAGAATCAGCATCATTTATGCCTATAACAGGAGATACTCGAGAAATTGCTATAAAATTTCTTCAATCTGCTAGTGAAAGACTAGTTAATAAAGAAATAGATTCTCCCGAAAATCTTCATAAAGAGCTAATCGAATTAGAAACTAAGACAAAGTTAAAAAGCCAGACAGCTAAAGCAGCACTAGATATAGCTTTCTATGATTTATTGGGTAAAATAAGTGGAAAACCTATTTATAGAATACTTGGGGTAGAAGAACCAAATTTGGTGAAAAATACAATCACGATAGGTCTAAGAAGCATTGAAGAAACGGTTAATACAGCGAAGAAATATATGGAATTATTCAGGAAAAACGGGCTTAGCAGAATAAAATTAAAACTATCTGGTGACCTCAAGGAGGATATAGAGAGGGTACTGAGAGTAGCTAATGTTTTTGATGGTGAATTAACTTTAGATGCTAATCAAGCTTATAGAGACCCAAATGTAGCTGTTGTAGCTTTTAAAGCTATATTTGGTGAGATTGGGGATAGAGTTATATTAATAGAAGAGCCTTGTCCCAAGGGTGATCTTGATAAACTCAAGTTTGTTAAAGAGAGGTCAGAGATACCAATATTTGCAGATGAATCAGCAGCAACCTATGAAGACGCTAAAAAAGTAATTGAATATAATGCGGCTGACGGAATTAACATAAAACTGCAAAAAGCTGGTGGAATTTACTGGGGGACAAGAATAGCAGAGCTTGCTAATGAAAATGGATTAAAATTAATGACTGGGTGTATGTTAGAGACAGCAATATCTATTGCGGCGGGGGTACATTTCGCTAGCTCTATTAATAACATGATTAATACAGATTTGGATTCAGATTTGACATTACCAGTGGATATAGTCAAAAAGCCTTTGAAATTTGATATGGGAGCCAGGATTCCAAGTGAGGAACCAGGTTTAGGAATCGAATTAAAGAATGATTATCTACCTATAATTATGGACAGGTTATCTATATGTAGAGCATTCTGATTCAGAGCTTATCTTTGAGAATCCAAATATATATTGCTTTAGCTTTCCATAATACTTTTTAAGATATATAATACAACTTATTAATTCACTTGAAAAGTGCTGGTGTAAGTCATGATCAAGTTCGCTGAAATTAGGAGAGATTTTGATGAATCATTGTTAAATCGAGGATACATATTTTGGTTACCAATGATTCGATTGAAATATAAGTCTGGTTTTAGAAAACATACTTATCTTTTTGATAGTTATATTGCTCCTAGACTCGGTAAAATAGACCTATACATAATATTGCTTAGAAATCCTAAAGATATAGAAATAAAAGAGAGCAATGAAGTACCGGTAGGAGAAATTAAGCTTAATCCGATAACAGATGGTGAAGCTATACTAAGGGAATTACATCAGTTCAGAATAGAGTTGAGCGATAAGCTAAGCGAGACTTATGATAAATTATCCATAAGTGATGCTAAAATGGCTCTGGCTTCGATGTTATGGTTTGTATCGCCTAGTGATATATCTGATTATGATGTTGAAGCTCAATACTATAACATGTTGATGGTCGCTACAAATCTCTTGGATAAGATTGGGATAAAGAAGAAGTTCAAGATCGAGGTATTAGAGGAAGATGTTGTTTATTATCCAATACTGATTAGTGATGATAAGGAAACAGTTTATGAACCAGCTTTAAAATTAGAGAAAAGCGAGTCACTAACATCAATTTTAACATTACCTGAGATAAAAGATCTCATATTTAAAGAAATACTATAGACTATTTATTAAAAATGTTTTAAAGTTATGAGTTCTGAATATACTTAAGTTTCGTCGGGACTTCAGTGAATTTTCTTCTTAAACCACTCCATATTGATAGGAAGAAACCCGCAGCAAAAATGATTGCAAAAACGACTTCTAAGTAGTAGAAGATTTCCTCAGGGATCCAGCCTAGATATTTTGTTAATCCGTATAGAATCCCAATAAGAATTATCGATAAGCCTTGAAGAGACATTCCTGTCCAAAATACCTTGTATATGTTTCTGAAAAAGTTTATATAGTTTCTCAAATCGGGGGATAAACAATGTTTCGGACCCCTGTTAACCGATCCCTTATTTTTCAGAATTGTTAAGATGATTCCCCTGATCTTATTGCATAATAATTTGTCTTCTGAATCATATTCTATCGTTAGTATTTTTCTTTTAAGCATTTTTATGGCCTCACCCATTGTGAAAATCGATAGTATTAAAATAAGTAAAGGAATAATTAGAAAATAGTATAGGGCAAAAATCAGCAATATTGCTAGAACTATACCTAATAATATTATATCAAGTTCGGAATACGAAGGAATCGCAAGGGGCGCAGCTGCTATAGATAGTAAATCTCTCGTATAAGGAGATAATTTACCTTTACTACTAACATCTCTTTGAATCTCCTTATTAAAACCATAAATCAGAAAGCTCATTTTACCAATAGCTCTCTTTATTACTGGATAAGGCTCAGCCTCCTCATATACAATTCTTATTTCCTGTGAGCTATTACAAGTTAGTTCCCATATATCATCCGATATTACCGTGAATTTTTTGCTAAATCCCTTCTTATCTTTAAGATAACTCAATGTAACCAATTTGTTTTCTTCATCAATATGAGTTATCCTACCTAACAATTCTGGCAATGTAAAGCACCAAGAATTAATAATGATTAAGGTGATTTAAATTTATTTTAATAATTTTTCGCTCTTATAACTTTCTCGGTTGGTAGCTAAAAAGTACGAATTCAATGCCTTCCAGAGCCTCCCAAGGCTCCAAAACATAGAGACGAACCCAAACAGTGGCCGACGCAGCATAAAAATCGAGACAATCCTTAGCAACAC
>JAHQWF010000134.1 GCA_029856055.1 Candidatus Njordarchaeota archaeon
GAGCCAATATGTTTCTTAGATGAGTCTCTCCAGGCACGGTATCATGAGCCTCAAGTCTCAATCTAGCGTCAATACCAAGTTCCCTAGCCTTCCTTATCAACGCCTCATTACCTATGCCAAGCATGAATCTAAACACTAGGAGTGCCGCAACGATCACTGGGTTATAGCGGAGTCTCGGTCCTCGTCCACGATAACTGTACGGCTCCCTATACTGCTGGGAAAACTCTCTTACAAGCCCTAATACCGCCTCGAATAGCCTCCTCTCCCCGACCTCGCGGTGAAATATCTTGTTCGCAGCCTTCCCCACTCTATCCCAGGTCGTCCTCCTACTCCATTTCCTCTCGGGCTTAAGGGGATCCTTCTCCCGCCCAAACTCGTCTTTTATGACACGTACGATTGTTTGAGCGCTAAGAATGCTTACAGCTGTCTCAACATCTACTTCCTCGTTCAGGAAGCCTATGATTACGCCTCGCTCACTCCATCGCGGCTCGCTGTAACTATCAGCGAGGGCCACAGCTTGCTTTAGGCTCAACGGCTTCTGCAACATGTAGACGGGAATGGCATAATCATTTTTATTTCGTTTAGGCAATGTATTTATTGGGGGCTTGGCACTCGGCTTATGGCTTGTTTCGGTGATCATACATATGTATTACGAGCCGAGCCCCCTTAAAATATTTATGGCGGATTCAGCGCTAGTCGGAAATAGTGCGGGTATTCCTTATACACCGATATTTTATGCTATGTGTCAATTTCCACCTGATGAGATGAGTCCTTGCTTGATTATCTTTGATAAGCAATATTAATTATTGCGTCAACGTCTATTCTGAAAAATAATATAGAGACATAAGTAGGAGTAGTTCCTATTCAATTATTATTAGATAGTCAATCTAAATGGTCTAAATGGTTGACCAGTCCCACTATAGAATTTTGTCATAAATTCGTAGAAAACTAATCTTAGCGCTTGAATCATCACTATTACTAGCTCGAGCGTTAGTGTGAAAAAGTTCAGGAATAATAACATACCTATACCCATTCCAGGAGACACTTCTGACATCCTTGCAATAACTATTGCAAGCACGGCATGAGCTACATTGAAACCAGCTAACCTAACGAAGGACAACATGTTTGAAAACGAAGATATCACAGCTTCGAAGAGCATTCCGAACGTAAGAGCTAATTCCTCCCGCTCAACAATACTCTTTAATATAATCATGAATATACTCGCAAGTAATGTGAAAATTGGAATAGTAACTGTTATTTCTGGCCAACTTATTAGTTTGCTTATGTTAAGGGTAGATAACGCCGCAAGATACGAGCTTACATTTATTCCAGGAAACTCTATGACATTAGGTATTATAGTCACACCTATAAACGCGAAACCAAGAAACGCCATAGAAAGAAACATTATTAACCCTGCTAATCCCTTCTCACCAAGTATTGCCTCCGCTAAATGACCCTTCTTAATATGATTATAAGTCGCTAGCAATAGACCTATTGAAACCTCAATTATTCCAAAGAAGATCGCTAGCTTAATTAACCAAATAATGTTACTAGCTTTCTCTAACCATCCAGGTGCTAGTCCTGGAAGCAATGGATGCAATATTTCCTCGCTGAGAAAAACATCTCCTATTAATGCTCCTGTAATAGCTGCTACTAATCCAGCTCCAATCATTAACCTGCCGACAGATTTTATCGGTATCCCCATCAATTCCTTCGCTTTGGACTTCACGAATAATATTCCTAGAAGCATAATAACTAGACCTTGACCGAGATCAGGAAACATGAACCCAAACATTATCGTCCACAGTATCCCAGATATAAGTGTCGGGTCTGTTTCATGTGGATCAGGTATTCCGTATTGCCTTACCAGCGATAAATATGCCTTAAATAGCTTTGGAGTTCTCAAAACTGTGGGGGGTTTCTCATTCGGCGCTGGACCCGAGAAATAGTAAATTATTTTGCTTTGCCTCTTTTCCGCTAAATCATTCAAATATCTACTCAGTATATCCATTCTATCCTCTGGGATCCATCCTTGAAAAACACTCATCATCCTACTTCTTAGTATCTTAGCTTGAGCTACAGCTATAGCGTAAGAGTAGCGCAAGACCTTCTCAAGATATGGTGCTTCCTCCGCGAACTTATTTCTCACTTCAGTAAGCCTTCCCTCTAAATCACTCATCTTCTTGTTAATTTCCTCTATTCTCCTCTCAATCCAAGTTATAGCTTTATCAAAACTCTTTGGAATACCTTTAGGTAAAGATATCTCATCAAAGCTAATAGAGCTAAGTAATCTCATGATGTCTTCTTTAAACTCTTTTAAACTCGTAATGAAAACTAGGACTTCCTCCTTAGATGTCTGAAACTCCTTTAAAATAGTTCTAGGAAGTAGTGTCAAAGCCTCCTTTAATCTTACTAAATCCTCCGGTTTTGTTATACCAGCAACAACGTAAATATGCTCAAACTCACCTAAATGTCCCGGTTCAATATCAAATTTTCTCAGCAGAGATAATCTCTCTTTAATTCTCTCCGACCCCCCTAATTCCTTTCTCAGAGAATCTAATTCTGACTCTATCCCATTAATCTCTCTTTCATAAAGCGCTATTTTTGTCTCTAAATCGTATGGATCTATCCTACTTTTAACCTCAACATCAATTTCTCTCGGTTTAACAGAATCAAAAACTTTTCCATATAATGTTCTAAGCCTATCTAGCAACTCCTGGTACTTATGTATATGCTCCACAGTAACCTTACGGAACCCAGCGATCTCACCTTCCTCCAACGATTTTAAGTCCACAATGCCTATTCTCCCCAAATCCCTAATTATCTCCTCTTCAAAATCAGTGAAAGTAATAATTGTAACCTTCCTCACAGGAACTATAGGCATTAGCGATGCACCACAGCAAAAAGATACTGGAAAGATTAAACACCAGCTTAAATATAAATCTGATGCTTTAATTAAAGATTAAGTACGCAATATAGTAGTTATCAATCATCAAGAAAACAACAATAAGAAAATGGTGTTAACATGTCTACTACAGCTACCACCGTCAAAAAAAGAGATAAAGTATTAGCTAAGGTCAGAAAACTGCGAGGATCACTAACAAAAATTAGGAAACCTGCAAAAACAAGACTAGAAAATGTGATAGAAGTCAACTCACTTCCAGTTCCAGAAGTGCATAAACGAGTACACCAAAAAATCGAAGAACTATTATCTAGAATAATTAACTATGATGACCCATACCTTCTAGTCCCCGATAGATCCTCTGACAATGTTATATATGACTCTGTCACTGATATGGTGTATCTGGGTAAAAAATTCAGGAAAAGAAGTTTTCTATCTATAAAATCTGCACGAGAAGCAACCATTACAGCGCGAGTCCTAAGCATTATTCATGAATTACTTGAAGCGGATATTCACGCTACAAAACGAGAGGTTTTCTACAACGATGTTGTGTTATTTAAGGATCAAAGAGAGAGCGATGAAGCTTTAGAAGACGTAGCAGCAATGCTTGGGGTTGAAAGAAATTCACTCCATGTAGTTGCAGCAGCTAAGGGCGCAGTTATAGGTAGATTAAGGTTTAGAGAACAGGTAGGTTCAGAAACACACCTAATTGATTGCACTAGGCTAGGAACCGGTGGATGGGCCATATCCCCCCTAGTAGATAGGATAAGTGGAATTGATAGCGATGCTGAATTTATTTTAGTTGTCGAAAAAGATGCTGCATTTCTACGATTAGCTGAGGATAGATTTTACGAGAGATATCCAAGCATTATAGTAACAGGCAAAGGGCAACCAGATATAGGAACCAGAATGTTCCTGAAATTATTAGTTAGAGAACTTAAGCTTCCCGTATTTGCCCTAGTCGATTCAGATCCATTTGGAGTACACATAATGCTAGTATATGCTGTAGGATCTAAAAGAATGAGCTATGAGACCCCTTTCTTAACTATACCTGATATCAAATGGCTAGGGGTGCGTCCAAGCGACTTAGATAAATATGGTATACCCAAGACAGTAAGAATCCCGATGACACCGAAAGACATTGAAAGAGGCAAACAGCTATTAGCAGAAGAGTTCATTAAAAAGAGACCAAGATACAAAAAAGAAATAGAATTGATGCTGAAGAGAAAAGAAAAAGCGGAGATACAGGCACTTGCAAGCAAGGGGTTCAGGTATTTAACTCAAAAGTACCTGCCTGAAAAACTAGAAACTGGTGACTGGATCTAGTGAGGAGGAAAATTAAAATCATCTTTTAATAAATATAATTTTTAACGCAATAAACAAAACTTATTTATCCCCTTCGTTATTAATCTAAAAGTAAGTGAAACAAATCGAAATGTGTGCGGGGGTGCCCGAGAGGACAAAGGGGCCAGTAGAACCAAAACACTGGCCACACTGAGGCTCTGGTGGCGCAGGCCTACGCGGGTTCGAATCCCGCCCCCCGCACCATTCTAACATTCACTACTTCCTCGTAGTTTTCATTTTTCTAGTGGTGTTACAGTTGAAAATTGTTGAGGTTGATCTTAAACGCGGAATACTCGTTGTTCATATAGAGAATGTAGATGATCTATATGTTTTAACATCATTCATTAAGGGCGGTGACTTGGTCAAAGCAAGGACGTCTAGGAGACTTAAAATTAGGGAAGGAGAATCTGTAAGAAAGACAATGACGCTAACTCTAGAGGTTGATAAAATTAGTTTCCATGAATTTGGTGAAAGAATAAGGATACATGGGATTATTAGAGAGGGCCCTGAAAAATTCGTTTCCCTAGGATCCTATCACACGATCAACGTCAAGATCGGAGATACAATAACAATTATAAGGCCTGATGGACTCACTGAGGAGGAGCTGGAGCCCATCAGGGAAGCTGAAAAACTATCAGAACATAAACCCATTTTACTATTAGCAATTGAGGAAGGAGAGGCCACTATAGGAATTCTTACATCGTATGGATTGAAGATATACTCGAACATTAGGAGAAACGTGTCTTCTAAAGATAACCCCAAAGAGTACGATTCATTACTAAAAGCGTTTTTCTCCGAGATCATCGGAATCATAAATGAATTGATTAATCAGTACGACCCAATCGCTCTCATAATTGCAGGTCCTGGATTCACTAAAGAGCATTTCAAAAATTACATAGAACGTAAGCTAAATAAACCGTTGAATATCGTTGTTGATAACGTTACAAGCGGAACTGAGGCAGGAATTTACGAAATAATTCGGAGAGGTACCCCTGATAAAGTGCTGCAAGAACAAAGAGTATCAAAAGAAACTGCCTTGGTACAAGAAGTTATAATGCACCTAAGCAAGAAAGATAATCTAGTAGTTTACGGTCTTGATGAAGTAGAAAAAGCGGTTTCTTACGGCATTGTTAGAACATTATTAATCTCTATGGATCTACTAAAAACACCAGAAGAAGAGAAAAGAGAAAAAATTCTAAAACTAATTAAACTCGCTAAATCATTTAGAAGTGAGGTTCACCTCATAAGCACGTTGCACCCAACAGGAAAACAATTCCTCTCACTAGGTGGTATAGCCGCTATACTGAGGTACCCTATAAAAAAGTGATATAACATGCCTAATTTACCTAAGCTACAGGTAGCTTTAGACTTACTTGATTTAGATAAAGCAGTTAGCATAGCGCGAGCATCAATAATGGGAGGAGTAGATATAGTAGAGGCTGGAACACCTCTGATAGAGAAGTTTGGAGTAGTAGCAGCTCTATCAAGACTTAAGGAAGTATCAGGAAATAAATTGCTCACAGCAGATCTTAAAATAGCTGATGCGGGATACCTTTCTTCAAAAATAGCTTTCGAAAACGGAGCTAATATAGTAACCGTTCTTGCTGCAGCTTCAGATAAAACAATTGAGGGAGTTATTAAAGCTTCAAGACAATTCAACGGCTATGTTATGGCTGATCTTATAGTTTCGAGCGACGCTAAGTCAGACGCTGAAAAGGTTTTGTCGCTAGGCGTCGACTACGTACTTGTTCATACTGGATTGGATGAACAGGCTAAAGGTAGGACAGCACTAGAGCAACTTAAATCGTTATCAAGATTAATTCCTAGTGAAAAATTAGCTGTAGCAGGAGGCATCAATGAGAAAAATATTATTGATATATTGCAATTTAAACCGAGCATAATCATAGTTGGTGGTGCAATAACCAAGTCTAATGATCCTACCAGCGTTGTCAAAAGAATCAAAAAAGCTATTCTAAATTACTCGTATGAATCTTAGAAATAGCTATCTCCTCTGAATCCTCAATCACTCTATACTCAACCATACGCCCAACCTTTCTAGCTGAAAGAAAGCCCTCTTCCTCCATTCTTCTTAGATACGTCGAGCATGTAGCCAGCTTTATCTTTGATCCATATAATTCTTCAAACGCTTCTTTAGCTTCAATACTAGTGAACCATTGGCCATACCTGAATATTGATTTAATAGCGGACTTTAGCTTTATGTACATTGATTTTTCAGGATATTCAGGGGTAGAAGACTCCTTATTCAATTTTTGTTGATTAGCCAAGTTAATTGCAAAAGGCTCAAGGAGTTTCTGAACAGCTTTAATCTGCTTTTCATCAGTATCCCTGCTGACCACTATCTCTAACTCTAGATCCCCCTTACGTAACTTAATGGTGACCCCTGAATCATTTGCCACAGGATAAGCCCCTTCACAAGTTTTCGAGAAACTAGTTATTCAAGCACATATATAAATAGGTAGCAATACGTACCAAATACGCATGTAAGAACCTACACCCTACATTTCAAGTGGAAATACAGAAACCAATAATATTATCAATTTTTTAGTAACTAGATTAATCTAAAGCAATAAATCAGAACAAACATAATTAATTATTACATGAATAAAAATCTTACAATAACTTAATACTACAAAAATTAAAACTATTGTATGAACATGAATCTTGTAAGTTATTTAATTATATTTTCTCTCTACATATAACCTGATTATTAATTATTGTCTCTAACTGTACTGATAGCTAATATTATATTCTCCAGTAGAAACTAAGGGGGTAACTAAATTAACAATGCAAAAAAGTGAGGATAATTGAGCCTTTTTAACGTTAATTAACTGATACTTTACATCAAGAATAATTTTGTTCACATAGTTAACAAGTTAAATAGACCCCTCATTTCCACTGGAGAAAAAGCTTGATGAGACGCTTTTATTAACCTGTTGTGAAGAATGTGAACAATTTTTTTCCATGCGAACCTGATAAAAAGACGAAAGTAAAATAGGAGGCTAATAACTGTTATTAACAAGTTAAGAAATGATAAGAATACTGGTGCGGGGGGCGGGATTCGAACCCGCGTAGGCCTGCGCCACTGGATCTTGAATCTGGCACCTCTAATTAGGTGAGTCCAGCCCCTTTGACCAGCTCGGGAACCCCCGCATAAAGGTTAAGTCATCCTTACAAACTATATATGGATATGGCACATGAATAAATAAATTTTATTTTTAATTTTCAATGAATTACTAGGATGCACACTATGGATTCTATGAAGAAGAGAGATTATAGTGGTGGGGCCGGGCGGATTCGAACCGCCGACCTCCCGGTTGTACTCCGGAGGTAAGTTGGCCTTACCTTAGCCGGACGTCCTGCCCCTAGACCACGGCCCCTATCTCCTTGTTAGGTTGATTATTAGTTTTTCATTTTTAAATTTTCTTGAACGTATGATTAAATAACTATTAACTTAATTCCAGATATTAATGTGAAATCAATATACCAAGTTAAAGTAATGACTGTGTAGGATTGTTGCGTATGAGCGTTAGCGATGTTAGTCTAGAATATGTAGCGGAAGGTAGGGCTAAAAGGCTAATGAATTTAGCTAAGCTGAATATAGTGGCTGATTTAATAGGGGATAAAGTAATTATTTGGGATCCAGAGAAGGGATATGAAGTTTTTATGGCGGGATTCTTCGGGAAACCACTAGGAGTAAGAAAACCAAAAATGATTCGATTCAATAAACCACTTGAGTTATCAATATACGACGCATTATACCTGCTTGAGAAAGGTGTTGTAAAAATTAGAGATATTTCGAGGAATAGAAGTGATTCAGAAAAATTTTTGAGTAGCGAAGAATTAATGAAAATAGGAACTAAATCATATAAAGATTTCAAAGCCAAATACTTAATTTACAAGGATCTAAGGGATAAAGGGTTCATAGTTAGGCCTGGATTGAAGTTTGGAAGCGACTTTTCAGTATATAGATATGGTCCAGGAATAGATCATGCTCCTTTTCTAGTAACAGTTTATTCGAAGGATACTAAGATGCTAGGTGTAGATTTTGTAAGAGCTGGTAGATTAGCTAATTCAGTACGTAAGAAGTGGGTAATAGCTTTACTACTAGAAGATGGAACAATACGATATCTTGTTTTCTCGTGGTATAAATTATGATTAATTAGGAACAACAGTTCCATAGAGGGTCTTCCAAGTAACATCTATAATCTTCGCATCGATAAATTCACCTAGAGATAAATTATGATTCCTGATAACAACTGTTCGATAATTATCGGTTCTCCCTATAAAGCTACTATCCCTTCTCTCCAAAATCAAAACCCTTAAACTTCTACCCAAATATCTTTGATTACGCTTATAGCTAATATCTCTTATTATCTGAGCTAGCTCCCTTGTTCTCTTTTTAGATACTCCACTATGAACCTTCGGATAAATTCTTGAAGAAGGTACACCTGGCCTATCACCGTAACGAGACAAATTAACAATATCGGGCTGAGTTTCTAAAAGTAATTTAATAGTGGCTTTATGATCTTCATCGGTCTCTGTGGGGAAAGAAGATATAATATCTGTAGCAATAGTGGCTTTTTCCCCCAGCTTCCCCCTAATATCTCGAACTAGTTCGCGGAAAAGATCAGCGGTATATTTTCTACGCATCAATTTGAGGATTCTATCTGAACCCGATTGCACAGGAATATGGAGATACCTGTAAAAGCGATCGTCAGAAGAAATTATATCTAGTACGTCATCAATAACTTTAACGATAGTGTCAGGACTGGCCATACCTATTCTTACTTTGAATTCCCCAGGGATAGCTGATATAGCGTCCAATAGCTCCGCAAGATTAGTACTTATATCCCAACCATATGGACCAGTATCCTGTCCAGATAACCTTATTTCCTTCACACCCATTTTTACGAGTCTCTTGACCTCCTCCACAATTTTACCCACTGGGTATGATTTTAGGTTGCCCCAGATAAGTTTATCAACACAATACGAGCAAGATCCCAAGCATCCCTTAGCGATAGGAACCACAGCAATTAAATGGTTTTCGAGTTGCCTCGGCATTAGTAATGGTACGGGGAATCGGCCATCTCCATCAATAACTTCTACACTATTGCCTTGAATCAACCTATCTAAGTACTCACTTAATTTGAGGAAGTTTTTTACATCAAAAAAACTGGCCTTGGGAGCAATTCTTCTTAATCTATTTAAACTTGTATTAACAAGACATCCTAGTATAATAAGATTATCAGTGATTTTTGAAAGTGATTTGACGCGCTCTAGCATTTTTTCTTCCGTTGGCTTTTTTATTGAACAAGCATTTAATATAACTAAATCGGCTTCAGTAGGATCAGTTACCACCTTGAAACCTTTATTAATCAATTGGCCAGCAATGACCTCTGAGTAAAACCTATTAATTGCGCAACCAGTAGTTTCGATGTAAACCTTATGAACCATCTTAAACACCAATCACTTTTATCAATTGTATTACATTGTATAAACTTATATTATATAATAAGAGGAAAAACAAGCTTTGAGCTAAATGGACGTAATTCGTGAGTGTCACAAGCAGGAGCCTTCTAGTATTTAAGTTTATTGAGGTCAATTAAATGCGTGGAGTCTCAACAAGGCTTAAAGAATCAGGGCCAATAAAGTTCGTAGATGAGCATCCCCCTAGCGATGAGGAAATTTACAAATTGCTGGATCCATATGTTGCAGAGTGGTTTAAGAGGAATTTTAAGGAATTTACTTTGCCTCAAAGATACGCAATACCTAGGATAAAGAAAGGTAGAAACATACTGGTTTTTTCACCAACAGGTACTGGTAAGACATTAGCAGCGTTTCTATCTATTATTGATCATTTATTTAGATTAGGTAAATCAAATAAACTGGAAGACAAAATATACTGTGTATATGTATCTCCGTTAAGAGCTCTGTCTAATGATATAAGGAAAAATCTATTAATCCCCCTTGATGGTATAAGGAAAATTGCTGAAGAGAATGGAGGGGATTTACCAGAAATTAGGGCTCTAGTAAGGACTGGGGATACACCACAATATCAGCGCTCCAAGATGCTGAAAAAGCCGCCTCATATTTTAATTACAACTCCGGAGACGCTAGCTATAGTGCTTAATGCCCCGAAATTAAGAAAGAAATTGAGTAATGTTAGATGGGTTATAGTGGATGAGGTACATGAATTAAGCAGTAATAAGAGGGGTGCTCATTTATCATTAAGTCTTGAGAGATTACAAAACCTGAGTGGAGGCTTTATTAGAATAGGCCTAAGTGCAACGCAAGCTCCTGTTGAAGAGATAGCTAAGTGGTTGGTTGGCTACGAGGGGAATAGACCGAGGCAATGCGATATAATAAAGATATCAGCTATTAAGGCGCTAGATCTCAAGGTTATATGCCCTTATAAAGATCTAAGAAATAGGGAAATGGTTAGCGCGCGCTTATACAACTACTTGAAGAGGTTTATTAATAATTATAGAACAGTCTTAATATTCACTAATACTAGATCAGGCGCTGAAAGAGTAGCGCATAAGTTGGGTGAGAAATTAGGTGAAAAATTTCTGGATTATCTGGGAACTCACCACAGTTCTCTAGGTAGAGAAATAAGATTGAGTGTAGAAGATAGATTAAAAAAAGGCGAGTTAAAGGCTGTAGTCACAAGTACTAGTCTAGAGTTAGGCATAGACATCGGTTACATAGATTTAGTAGTTCAGATAGGTTCTCCTAAAAGTATAGCTAAAGGATTACAGAGAATAGGGAGGGCTGGGCACTCATTAAGTAAAGTTACTAAGGGTAGATTCATTGCTATGGATGAGGATGATTTAATTGAGTTAACAGTGCTGGTTAAGGCAGCCGAGAGGGGAGAGATAGATAGAATACATATACCGAAGAATCCATTAGACGTATTATGTCAACACTTAGTGGGGATGAGTTTAGAGAAGAAGTGGGATATTAATGAGGCATACGAACTAGTGAAACGATCCTACAATTTTCACGGATTATCTTGGGATGATTTTATATCTGTTTTGAAATACTTGGGTGGTAACTACGTTGATTTAGAGTATAGAAGCGTTTACAGGAAACTATGGTTTAATGAAGAGGAAGGGGTCTTCGGGAGAAAGAAATCGGCTAGAATGATATATTACCTTAATCTAGGAACCATACCTGAGGAAGCGGATTACGAAGTGGTATTAATGAAGGAAAAGAGGAGAAGGAGAATAGGTAAGCTATCTGAACCTTTCATTGAAAGATTAGTTCCTGGAGATGTATTTGTATTAGGAGGAAGAAAATATAAGGTTTTGAAAATTAAGTCTAATCTAGTTTATGTCAGGGAAGCTGAAGAGGAAAAACCGACAGTACCCTCATGGATAGGTGAAATGCTACCTAGAAGCTGGGATTTATCAATTAAAGTAGGGGAATTCAGGGAGAAACTTGAGGAAATCATTAAATCAATAGGAATATCGAGAGCTATTAGTTGGTTAAAGAGGAATTACAGTTTAGGAACGAACTGTGCAGAAAATATAGTCAGATACTTCTCTGATCAAATAAAGATAGCTGGTAAAGTACCTACACATAAGAGGATCTTATTAGAAGAGTACATTGATGAATTAGGTAGATGGTGCATAATCTTTCACGCACCATTTGGAAGACGAGTAAATGATGCCTTGTCAAGAGGATATGCTTATGTGTCTTCACAGTTATCTAGAACAAATGTGGGGATAGGAGTAACGGACGACGGCTTTATGCTGATTTTCCCTAGAGGGACAAGAATAGACATATTTAAGCTTCTAAATTCATTGACATATGAGAATCTGAGAGCGGTGTTAAAAGAGGCTGTTAAAGGCACCGAATTATTCTCGAATAGGTTTAGGCACTGCGCCGTCAGGAGTTTTATGATTCTAAGAGCGTATAAAGGGCATGTTATATCTATCGAGAAAAGAAGATTGCGCGCAGAGAGATTAATAAAATACCTCGGTGATGACTTCCCAGTAGTAAAAGAGACATTAAGGGAGATAATGGAGGACTACATGGATGTGGAACATGCTGAAGAGGTATTGAGACGTATCTATGAAGGTAATATAACTGTAGAGTTAATTAAGAAGCGCGCTCTGGACATAGCAACGCCATTCGCGCATAATCTGATACTGGCATCCGAATCGGACATATTAACTATGAAGGATAGAGAGGCATGGCTACTATCGATGTACGAGAAGTTAAATAAAATGCTAGAGGAAAGAGGATAGACAATTATCGCTCTTGCAACTATGAAAAAAGCCGTAAATTCTCTATCTTAATGGGTCTGAGTAATCCTGAACGGAGCGATGGAACAGCGTAAAACGACCCTATATCTATTTTTCTAAGTATAGGTGATAAGAAATCGCTTGAATCAGCAACATTTACTTCTACACCAGTAGCAACAGGAGAAAGTGCGGGTAAAACAATCAACTTCTTACTAACATCTAAATCTCCGAAAAGGAATGTTGGAAATTTATCTTTGCTTCCAACTTCATCTCTAAACATAATAGCTGGATGTTCATGTCCCATAACGATATATTTAATGCTGGATAGATCAATACTAGTAGGCAGCTCCTTGTGGCCATGGATAAATAAGTACTCGTTCTCTATGTATACTGGGTCCCTGAAATCAACATTATTTCTCTCTAAAACACCTCTGATAAAGTTATCGTGATTGCCACGCACTAACACCAAATTAATACCTCTTCTTCTCATACTCTCAAGCAACTCAAGAGTCTCTCTATGTTCCTGCCAAGTTTTTTGACCGAACTCGTGTTTAAGATCACCAACAATAATTAATTTTGCTGGCTTATATCTATCTAGATAACTATCCAGAATTCCTATTATTTCCTTAAACTGATAAGCAGGTAAATAAACACCCTTCAAAGCAAGAGCATACTCTATACCTAAATGTAAATCAGCTACAACTAATGCGTCTAGTGAGCGAATATAAGCGATTCTATCAGGTAATAGATAAATATCATTATCAATAACGTATTCTCTCAAGAAATCCATGAACCTATCACTCCTCCAACACCAGCCATACGGGATCAGAAGGGAGAAAATTGGTATTAATTTGGTGCGCCGGGCGGGACTCGAACCCGCGCCACCGGCTTGGGAGGCCGGCATCCTACCTCTAGACTACCGGCGCATCTTTGCGCGAACTATATTTCTAGTATCAGTGTATTGAGAGTTTTTAAAATATTATTCCCTATAGATGACGGACACTTTTATTACTAGTTGCTTGCACAATATTTTCAAATATCTTTTCGTTTTTTATGTAAAGTAGTTTTTAATGGCTATCTTTCCGCAGGGGACTAGATTGCAGACAATACATATTAACGATCACTTAGAGTTCAAGTTTGATTTAGATGGTATCTATTTCCGTAACTGTTTATTCGAGGACATCGCTCATGTAATGCATGTAAATAGGATGACGCTGCCCGAGAAGTATTCAAGATATACTTTCTTATGGCTGTTAAGGACCTATCCAGATTTATTCTATGTTGCAATTGATGAAGAAGAAAGCAAGGTTATTGGTTACATAATGAATAAGATAGATACAGGATACTCATTCTTTGAACAAAGTAACAGAGTTATTGAGAAGGGGCATGTCTTCTCAATAGGTGTCTTGAGGGAGTACAGGAAACGAGGAATAGCAAGTGCTTTGCTAGCCCTAGGATTCAAAGCCATGATAAGAAGAGGTGTTGAGGAAATTTTCCTAGAGGTTAGAGTAAGTAATATTCCAGCAATAAAGTTATACGAGAAATTTGGTATGATAATCGTTGATAAGGTGCCTTACTATTATGCAGACGGTGAAACAGCAAATGTTATGGCTGTAAAGGTAGATAGAGTTGAACAAATAGTTAACTACATTACCGACTACTTAGAGAAAAACGGTAAGATTAGAGAAGACATATAATTAACAAGTGAGGTGCAGGGATGCCGCAGAGTAAGCCTAAGAGAATAGCTATTATAGATACTGATAGATGTAGGCCAGATAAATCAAAATATGTATGTATAAATGTTTGTCCGCCTCAAAGAGCTGGAGTTGAAGTATTCACTATAAACGAGGAGACAAAGTATCCAGAGATAAATGAGGAGTTATGCATAGGATGCGGTTTATGCGTTAAGTATTGTCCATTTAAAGCAATAATAATAGTGAACCTGCCTGCTCCCGTGGAAGATGAGATCGTTCATAGATATGGGCCGAATGCTTTCTCGCTATATAGATTACCTATGCCTGCCCCTGGACAAATCGTAGGGCTAGTTGGTCAGAACGCCATAGGGAAATCTACAAGTCTCAAGATACTCGCGGGATTACTTAAACCCAATCTGGGTAATTACGAGAAACCTCCCGATTGGGATGAGATAATAACGCGATTCAGGGGTACAGCATTACAGAATTTCTTTTCAGATCTAGCGAATGGCAAAATAAGGGTAGTGTATAAGCCTCAATATGTTGATGCTATACCAAGATTAGTTAAGGGTACGGTAAAGGAGATACTGAACAAATATGATGAACATGGAGTTTCAGATGAGGTCGCAGAAGAACTAAAACTAATGAATATCCTAGATAGAGATATAAGTAAACTAAGTGGCGGGGAGTTACAGAAACTTGCGATTGCAGTTGCTATAGAGAAGGATGCGGATGTATATCTGTTTGATGAGCCCTCATCGTATCTTGACGTTCTAGAACGCATGAGAATAGCGAGGGTTATAAGGGAACTAGCTTCCAGGAAACAAAAATATGTCTTGGTAGCTGAACATGATCTAGCGATACTAGACTATATCAGTGATGTAGTAAATATCTATTATGGTGAACCAAATGCATATGGTATAGTTTCGAAACCCCACAGCGTAAGAGAGGGAATAAATATATTCCTTGACGGCTATATCCCCGACGAAAATGTGAGGTTTAGAGAGATACCAATTAGATTCAAGTTATGGGCAACGCAAGAAGCAATCGCTGAAAGAGAATTTCTAGTGAAGCACTCGGAGATCATTAAGGAATATCCGTCTTTTAGACTAAATATAGGGCCTGGAGAGCTGCGTAAAGGAGAAGTGATTGGTATAGTTGGGCCGAATGGGATCGGGAAAACCACTTTCGTTAAGATATTAGCAGGCATAATTAAGCCAGACAACGACGCTAAGTTAGAAGGCGTTGAGAATATAGTGGTATCATATAAACCACAGTACCTAAGTGAATTCATTGGAGATGAGGAATGGTTGACTGTTAGGGAGAAATTAGAGCAAGTTAACAAAAAGATACTTGGTGATAAATGGTTCAAAACATACGTATATAACCCGTTCAGACTAGGCAGAATCATAGATATGCCTTTGGATGAATTAAGTGGAGGTGAATTACAGAAAGTTGCGATAGCATGCGCGCTAGCTAAAAAAGCCGATTTATACTTACTCGATGAGCCGTCAGCCTATATATCAGCGGAGGATAGGTTTTGGATAGCTAAGACAATAAGAACTTTGGCAGAGACAAGTAACGTAACTATTTTGGTTGTTGAACACGATATTATCGTTGTGGACTATATTGCTGATAGATTACTAGTATTTGTGGGAGAGCCTGGTAGAGAGGGTAAAGCTATAGGTCCACTAAACATGTTTGATGGGATGAATTTATTCCTTAAGAAACTTGGGATAACATTTAGGAGAGATAGGCATACGGGTCGTCCAAGAATCAATAAGCCTGGAAGCCGTTTAGATAGAGAGCAAAAGGCGCTAGGAAAATATTATTATGTGAGCTAAAAAACGATTATTCCTGATGGTTATATAGTAATTTAATTTTCCCAGAATGATGTACATAAATTTCTTTGAACATTCCTAAGTACTCCCCATCAATAGCTAAATGATCGCCTTCACTTAATACATGTAACCTGTCTAGTTGTTCATATATCACAGCTGGATGCGATAAATGGGTTCCCTCAAGAGCTTTAGGCAGAGCCTTCAATGCCTCAATTCTTCTCAATGCTTTAGCAAGCATCATATCTATTTTCATATCAGTAGGGTCGGCCAAGGGCGCTATAGGGATGCCTCCACGCGTAGTAGGTACATTTCCGAGATGAATAGCGTAGATATATCCCGAGTAAATTTCTTTGTTTACAGCCATTATTTTCGCAAATCTATTTATTCTCTTAATAATGGCTTTTAATATACCTACCATGTAACCCGATCCGTAAAACAATCGCTTAGCTAGCGGCGGGGTATCTTTGACCCCTAATGCAAAATGACCGATCTGTAAATTAGCTATGAAGTAGTGTTCTTTATAGTGATTGTCCACAAGTTTAATACGAGCGAGAAAAACATCAACATCAGTTTCTCTGCCAAATAATAGTGATTGAATTAAATCACTTATATTTGTTGTATTAGCGTAAATCGATAGTTCGCTACCTGTTCCACCAGGAAAGCAAATTAACTTATGTTTCTTCTCATTTATTACTAATCCTTCCACAGCTGATCTAATTGTTCCATCACCCCCAATTACCAGTAAGTATTCGTATGAATCATCCACGCTACCAATAATGTCAGAGATTTTTTCATGAGGCCCGATAAATCTGCAGTAAAAATCGATATCATTATCTTTAAGAGCTCTAGTAACTCTCTTAGCAGCTATTATCCCCCTTTATCTCCTGCTAGTGGATTGGCAATGATGTAGATCTGAGTCATTAAAGATCATCACTTTTTAAGCGTCGAAGATAATAGAACATAGAATAATCAAAAATTTTTGAATTCCTATAAATGAGTATATTTTTAATTATCTTTTTTCTAAAACGAAATTAAGTCCAATTAATCTTAAAGTAGGTGTAAAAAGTGAATCTAGGGCTTTTTTCATTGTTTAGGACACCTACGCAGGTGAAGATAATAGAGGAGTTGTTGAAGAGACCTAACGAATATTTTACGATGAGTAGAATGGCCAAGCTCATAAAATCATCTCCTAGCGCTGTATCGTCAAGGATTGATACATTACATAGATTAGGCATAATTAAATTCATACCTGGTAGTGAAAAAGCAAGAATATTCTATTTAAACAAGAATAGCGAGATAACAAGTATATTGATGGATTTCTATATGAGATTAAGAAAGATAAAGATAGAAGAAAGATAAATAGATTTCTAGAATGTATTCTTCTTAGCACGATACTTCGGATGATATTTCCTGATGTTTGACTCTTTTATTCTAATTAGATCCTCCTCCGGAAGTTCAGCTAAAAGCTCCCAAGCAATCTCAAGGGTCTGCTCTATTGAACGATTCTCGTATACACCTTGATTAATGAACTCTCTCTCGAACTTGTCAGCGAATCTGAGATAAATTCTCTCACGCTCAGATAGACCAATCTCTCCGATGATCCTGGCTAAACCACGTGCCTTTACGCCTTCAGCATAAGCCATGTAAAGCTGATTGGCTACATCTGGGTGATCCTCACGAGTCTTGACAATGATTTCGTCACCTATTTTCTCGACTCCGATACCGTCCTTCATCAATCTGGATAATGATGGAAGCGGATTTATCGGAGGATATATGCCTCGAGCGTTTAATTCTCTATCAAGTATCAATTGCCCCTCGGTGATATACCCAGTCAAGTCGGGAACAGGATGAGTCATATCTCCTCCTGGCATTGTTAGGATAGGCATTAATGTAACGCTACCTTTCTTGCCTTTAACTTTGCCCGCGCGCTCATATATTGTTGCTAGATCCGTATATAGGTAACCAGGATAACCTTTTCGCGCCGGAACCTCTTCTCTAGCTACCGAAATTGAGCGCAATGCCTCAGCGTAATTTGTCATATCAGTTAATATGACGAGTATATGCATATCATGCTCAAAGGCTAAGTATTCAGCTATAGTTAGACCGATCCTAGGCGCTATAATTCTCTCTATAACAGGATCTTCAGCTAGGTTTAGTATCATGGCTGATCTATTCAAAGCTCCTGTTTCCTCGAATTCTTTCCTGAAATACGCGAATTCCTCGTGCTTAATACCCATAGCCACGAACACTATCGCGAAATCTTCTTCTTTTCCAGGAATAGTAGCTTGTCTAGCTACCTGCGCCGCTATGACATTATGGGGTAGTCCTGCCTCGGAGAAGAATGGTAGTTTTTGCCCTCGTACGAGAGAGTTCATTCCATCTATAACAGAGATACCTGTCTGTATAAATTCGCTTGGCGGTTCCCTCGCAGCTGGATTAATCACCGAGAAGAACACTTCTCTCTCCTCGTCTCCAACTGGGGGAGGTAAATCATCTAGAGGTTCGAAGCTACCGCTGAAAACACGGCCGATAAGGTCATTGGAGAGCGGGATTTTTACTACTTCACCTGTTAATCTAACACTAACGTTAAGTTCAAGCCCCTCAGTTCTACCGAACACCTGTACAATTGCTTTGTCTTCGTGAGTATCTAAAACACTACCAATCATCTCTCTACCATCAGGTAATCTTACTTCAACTAGCTCATTGTATTTGGCTCCACGAACCCCTTCCACCACAAGCAGAGGCCCTCTAATCTCGCTAACTGTTTTATAAACGATGCCTGCCTTCCCCAAAACATTCACCTCATAAACCATATTCCTCAGCTAATTGTTTTACAGCCTCTATCATTCTCTCTCTAAGCTCATGTATCTTGGAGATGTCCTCCCACTCCTTCATTCTCCCTAGAAGCATGACTAGAGATAATTCCTCTTCTTGTTCTCTTTCAGGTACCCTAAATTTGACTTTTATCTCTCTTATCTTCTCTACAGGCACTCCTTTCTCTACAAGAGGATACGTTATATTATAGAACTCCATAATTGTTCTAAGCATGCTTGCCTGTTTCTCTGGTGGACAGAAGGTATCAACTGGGTGAAAAGCGTTCTGAACTAAGAAACCTTCTCTAATGATTTCTGAAGCCAAGAGTATTAATCTTTGATCTTCAGGCAATGATTTCTCACCTACAATTCTAGCTATCTGCTCTATCTTTGAGGCCTCCTCTAACAGAGAAATAGCTCTGCTCCTTAATTCAGCGAATTCTGGATCGATTTTCTCCCAATACTCGCTCAGGGTAGTGTAGTACTTAGAGAAACTCATTAACCAATTAATAGCGGGGAAGTGTCTCTTGAACGCTAATTCCTTATCTAACGCCCACAAGGCTTCAACGAATCTCAATGTAATCGAGGTTACTGGTTCACTGAAGTCACCGCCTGGAGGTGAGACAGCTCCCATAATTGTCAACGAACCCACCCTCTTGTCTTTACCGTAGGTAAGAACTCTTCCTGCTCTCTCATAGAACTCAGCTATTCTCTCAGCTAAGTAAGCGGGGAATCCTCTTTCAGCCGGAATCTCTTCTAGTCTACCTGAGATATCTCTCAGGGCTTCTGCCCATCTAGATGTAGAATCGGCCATTAAAGCGACACTGTATCCTTGGTCACGGAAATATTCACCGATAGTAACTCCTAAATAAATGCTGGATTCTCTAGCATAGACCGGAAGGTTACTTACATTAGCTATGAAAACGGATCTCTCGATAAGCAATCTACCTGTTCTCGGATCTCTAAGCTTAGGGAACTTATCAATAACATCAGCCATCTCATTTCCTCGTTCACCGCAACCAATATAGATAATTATGTCAGCATCGCTCCACTTAGCCAGTTGCTGTAAGGTGACTGTTTTTCCTGTGCCAAAGCCGCCAGGTATTGCTGCTGTTCCTCCTTTTGCTATTGGGAAGAAAGTGTCGATAACTCTTTGGCCAGTTATCAGTGGTTCCTCTAGTTTGAGTCTGCTCTTATATGGTCTTGGTATTCTAACTGGCCACTTTTGTAGCATAGTGACACTTATTGTTTTCCCATCTTTTGTCTCTATTACGGCTACTGTATCAGTTATCTTGAATTTTCCCTCACAGATCTCCTTAACTTTTCCTTCTATTGGTTTATAGGTCTCGATGGGTATTGGGACGAGGATTCTATGTTCTATTAAAGGAGTTTCTTGGACTACACCTATAATATCGCCAGAGGAAACTTCATCCCCTACCTTGACCTTCGGAGCAAATTCCCACTTTTTATTTCTATCTAGTCTCTCTATCCTTATACCCCTCTTAATAAAGGGTCCATATACCTCATGCAACTTTATTTCAGAGAACTCTAATCCATCAAAAATCTGACCTAATAATCCTGGCCCTAACTCAACTACTAAAGGCTCATATGTATTGATTACTGGTTCACCAGGTCTTAAGCCACTTGTATCCTCATAACACTGAATAGCTACGACATCCTCCTTTATTCTCACAATCTCTCCAATCAATTTTTCACTTCCTAGATTCACTACATCCCCTATCCTAGCTCTAGGAACATTTCTCGCTAAGATTAAGGGCCCATTAACACGTATTATTTTACCTGCATTCTGCATAATTCATTCACCTCGCCATTAAGTAATCATAATTTCATTTAAACAAGAATTTACCCAGGATGTGTCTATATCTCTGGAAAATAATAATGTTACAATTTATGATTATGAAAGTCCGAATGTTAGAATTAGTGAAAAACTTCGTGGATTGGAAAACAAGAAAACGCTTTCTGGAATGGACACTTCATATACAAATACGAAAAGATCGCTTGGCACGGATGGGCTATAGTGTATATTCCACCCTGGGGTTGGCTCCCAGTAGACCTAACCTATTCCTCCACAGATCCTATGTCCACCATAACAA
>JAHQWF010000108.1 GCA_029856055.1 Candidatus Njordarchaeota archaeon
GTCATAGGTGATGTCCTACAATCTAACATTAAACCATGGAGACGTTCCGAGAAATTAGGTGATGTCCTACAATCTAACATTAAACCATGGAGATATTTCAGGAAATTAATAGATAATGTGATTATTAGTTCATACGATTTCTTGACCAGGAAAGGGGCGTTGATAAGGGTAAAAAAGAAAGGAGGTCTGAGAGAATATCTGGATTTAAGAGACGATATTAAGCTTTGGCTTGATAGTGGGGGCTTCCAAATAATGAAAAAAGGCTTACATATCCCCGTAGAAAAAATCGAGAACCTTTATAGAGAGTTAGATGTTGATTATTATATTTCTCTAGATAACCCGGCTACCCCAACTGATGATATTTCAGCAATAAGTAAGAAAATAAGGAGAAATGTAAGGAATTATGAGTATTTGCGATCCAAACTGCAGGATAAAGTGATTATACCCGTTATTCATTTTTCACCTAGATTAGATGATTACAGAAAATTAGTTCAGATATATGTCAAAAAGATTGGTTGCGATTTAATAGCTTTCGGAGGATTTGTTCCTCCCTTACTGTCCGTAAAAGGAACCAAAAAATCCAGATTAAAAGGAATTCTAGCACTTCAATATTTAGCTAATCTAGTTGATAGAAATCGAATACATGTTATGGGGGTTGGTGCTGCAACAACTATATCAATACTAAATGTTCTTAGAATCAAATCAACGGACTCTGCATCATGGAGAGTTAAAGCTGCATATGGTAAAATAATCTTACCTTGGGGTGGTGAAAGACATGTAACCGATCGTAAAGTGAATTTTGGTAAAAAGAAATTAACTAGAGATGAGCTTGAAGAATTAATAAATCTCATCAAAGAAATGAAAAATTTTTCTTTAAAGAACAATCATAAAGACATACGAGAATATCTTATAAAAAATGTTTTTAAGAAATTTGAGACAAGAGCATTATTTAATCTATGGATCGTTCTAACTCTATCCAAGAAAATACCTCCTAAGACGGGGACATTTAAATCTATTTATCATCTTTCTAGACACATAGTTAATTTAGATCAAGGCCAAATAGAGGAGATCTGGGGTAAAATCGATAATATAAAGCAAACAGATCTAATGAAATATATCAATAAGAACTAATGAAGCTATACTTTATTAAGGCAAGGCATAGGATCTGGCTAGAACTGATATTTATATGAAGTATTTCATTTTGCAATAAATTTATCAACAGAATATCCATGATAGAATCAAGATTTTATAGGGGTAGAAGAGAAATTATTTCATTTGGGCTTGATCTGGCTGGTAAAGAAAATAAACAGAGCGGATTCGCCATTATTAGTTTTGGGGAACTAATGGATTACGGAGAATTATTCTCAAATAAAGAGATAATGGATTATATAGAGAGAGTTAATCCAGATATAGTTGCGATAGATGCTCCATTCAACTTACCTAAGAAAGGAAACATGAGAGATTGTGATCAAACAATGAAACAAATTGGGCTAAGTCCATTACCACTAACTCTACCTGGAATGAAAATTCTAGTAGAGAGAGCTAAAATATTAGTTAATTGGCTAAATAATCTAGGTCTAAAAGCAATAGAGGTATTTCCTGCAGGAGCTTTAAGATTTCTCGGTTACGAGAAGAAACCAAAGAGCAACGCCCAGAGAATCAGAATCATCATAGATATTATAAAATCCCTCAATTTAGGGACTAGAAAAAACATATATAAGATATCCCCAGATGCATTTGATGGATTAATCTGTGCAATTACGGGACTAGCCTATTTAACAGACAATTATGTCGAGATTAGAGGGGGAGAGTGCAGTATAGTATTTCCAGTCGAACTGAGCAAATGGAGATGATTTTCTTTATTTCAAGAAAATAGTTTATAACTCAATAAATACCTTAAGATATCGTTATTCTTCTCCTGATTAAAAGAGGTAAGTTGACTTGAACTGGAATGATATAAGGCGTGATTTCTCTGTATTGAATGAAGTAACTTACATTAATGCTGCATCAGTGGGAATAACACCTGAATCCGCTATTAGAGCAGCTAAGGCCTGGCTTAATGAGAGGAGATATGGAAACATGCATTGGATGGATTGGTATGAGCGATACAAAAGTGCCTTGAAACTTTTTGCAAAACTCATAGGTGCTTCAGAGAATGAAGTTACAGGAACTTATAATACTACTGAGGGTTTGAACCTGATAGCGAATTCAATTGATTGGAAGAAAGGACAAAACATAATTATTAACGATTTAGAGTTCCCCTCAAATACTTTTATATGGCAGGTAATAGCGAAGAGATACGGATTAGAGTTAAGAGTTGTAAAAAACAAGAACGGTTACATAGAACTCAAAGATTACGAAAATGCAGTGGACAACAAAACAAAAGTGATAGCTGTTTCATGGGTCGAGTTCTCAAATGGATATGTTCATAATCTACCAGAATTAGCTAAGCTAGCTCATAATCATGAAGCATATCTAATTGTTGATGGAATACAGGGAGTAGGATCACTAGAAATAAATGTAAATGAAACGAAATTAGATTTCTTAAGTTGCGGAGGCCATAAATGGTTGATGGGATTGCCCGGAGCGGGATTTATGTATATTAGGCGCGATTTTCTAGAGGAAATCAATCCACCATTTGCTGGTTGGTTGGGAGACAAAGAACCGTTTAGATTTGATTATAGAGAATACCAGGCTCCTAAAACCGCTCGTAGATTTGATTTGGGGTCACCAAATTTCGTGGGGTATGTTGTTCTAGAGAAGACATTAGAGCTAATAAGTAAGATAGGGATAAGAAAAATTGAGAATAGGAATAAGAGTTTAGCAAAGCTACTTATCGAATCAGTTGAGGGAGATATCGTAGTCGCTTCATCATTGATAAATAATGAACCAATGTCACCAATAGTGAGTTTAAGAATTGATGATGCTGAGAACGTATATAAAAAATTGAGAGAAAAAAAGATTATTGTAGCTCTAAGAAAGGGTAATATTCGTGTTTCACCCCACTTCTACAATAATGAACAAGATATAGAAAAGCTATTAAATGAATTAAGGCGAATTTGAACGAAACTATACCTAGGAGTTAGTGCTTAAAATTTTTTAAATTAATCTATTTTTCTAGATTTTTATTCATTAAGAATTAAAATTATGGATCTTTCATGAGAAATTAAATGATATTTTGTTAACTTTTTTAGCTATTTATGATTTTTCATATATATAAAAAGATTATAGTGTGAAAAATATTCTTCTACTCTTAGAATAGTTGATTATCGTTAAATAGTTCTCGAGATGTTAGGTGTATTTGATGCTGAAGATTATTCCAGATTTAGAGAAACTCGACTCTAAAACATTTTTAGATACTTTCTTTAAGATACTTGAAATAAAGAGAAGGGCAGGATTAACGCCAATTTTAGATAACCCGAAAGATTTATTTGATAGAGCTAAGCTATACGGCACACAGTACAAGAATGGATCATGGAACTGGGCATCTAATATTTGGTCTAGATCAGCAGCAAGTACTGTAGTCATAGATAATGATGAGCAGTTACAGTACGAGCACAAGCTATTAATGATGAGGGTATTGGAGCATATACTGGCACAGGGACCGTTCATTAAAGTTGATGGATACGTTGGTAAGCCGGGGACAAAAGCACAAATGCATGCAACTATATATGTTGATCCTCAATTCCCGGATCTCGCTTATAGATGGAGCCAATTAGTCTTCCCAGCGCCAACAGATGAAGAACCAGATGTAAGAATATTCGTTATTCCTCATTACTTAGGTAATCCAAATATTCCTGGCACTGACAAAATGCTAATGGTTATGAGGTTTCCTAACGCTAACTTCACTATTATAACGGTCAGTTCATATCAGGGAGAAATAAAGAAGGCCGCTCTAACTCACTGGATAAATCACGTTTATAAGCGCGGAGGTACAGGAGAGCATGCATCTCTCAGAGAATTCACAGTTAAAACTATTGATGGTGAGTGGAAACGTATAGTTCTAGCGGTTTGGGGACTGACAGGAACAGGAAAATCTACTCATGGACTATACGTATTTACACCTGAAAACGCGAAAGTATATATCAAAGAGTTCGGAGTTAACCCCCTTGATTATGTTAAGGATCAAGTCATAAAGAATGACGATATAATCGCTATCTTTGAGGACACTGTTATTGGTTCGGAAAGAGGAGCTTGGACAAAAACCGAGGATTTAACCCCAGAACAAGTAGCTATGTGGAATGGAGCAATGAGTCCTAGAGCACTTCATGAGAATACTGAATTCGATGAAAAAGGTTATCCAAGCTTTAAGGGAGAATTATTCCAGTATTTCGGTAGACCTAATAGAAATTCCAGAAGCGTACTTTATCTTGAAGATACAGGCTATTTCGACGGAGACATTCAATCCAGTGGCCCATTAACCACGGCTGTATTTCTATCACCAGGCTACTTCACCGATTATGCATGGGTTAAGATCGAGGACATAGCTTTAGCAGCTAAAGTACTTGCGGATGGTAGAACAATAGGTCACCCAGCCCAAGCTAAGGAAGTAGTTGGAAAAGTCAGATATGTCGCTAGGTACGCATTGCCATTCACAATAGGAGTAACAAGCACAGAGCACGTCGTTAGATTCTATAATTACTTAAAGAAGAGAAAAGAAGAAGGAAATCCAATAGAAGTATACTTATTCAATACGACGGGTAGAATAATAGCTCAGTATAGATGGGTTGAGAAGAAACTAGGGAACAAAGTAATTATGGCTCCCGAACCAGTACTGGTAGAAGTGAATGGCATACCCAAAGCTGTCGGCGGTGAGAGACCAACTATAGAAGAGACAGAGTTCTTTTTGCTTCAAGCCGTTAGAGGAGCCGTTAAGTATAAGCCTCATCCAGTATGGGGCGAGAAAGTTTTAGTTCCTAAAGATGTACCGGGAATACCGCAAAAAAGATTGAAACTGTTAGACCCAACTTCATACCTATCTATGGAGGAATTTAAGAGATTACTGAAAGCACAGATAGAGGAAAGCAAGTTTTATCTAGATAAGAACTGCCCAAATCTACCAAAAGAAATATACAATGCAATGGACTTTGAAGATTAGAAGAGCGAAATAAAATCTGCTGAAAACAAAAATAAGCATATTAGCAATTTTTTATTTTACTATCCCTGAAAAAGCATAATATAAGTGAAATTATATAAGTTAGGTGGCATGAATTGATCATGCCACGTATAAAAACAGCTATTCTATTTAAGAAAAATTTCTTCTCATATCGGCTATAATTATAATAGCATCCTCTTATTCATTAATAACTTGGTCTACGCAGTCAAACAAGTGCGTCTTTAAAATATACTTACGAGATAGCAAGGGAGAACCTATACGTGGTGTTTATGCCGCTGTTTGGATGTGGTATCCCGAAGAGTCCTCACAGGTAATTGCATTAGTTCGAAGCGATTCAAATGGTGTAATTAAATTTGAGACAAACTGGAAGAAACTACTTGGTGTTTGGATTGATAGATATGAAAGTGGCAAAAAGAAGAAGTTGGCCTGATTATTCATATCTACAACCCAGAAAACAATACTGTCGCAACAAGAGTGATCATCATTAATGCTAAATTAAAGAATCCAGGTAACATTGAAAGAACAATAATTATAAACAGATTCACGAAGATTAAAACACAAGTTAATAAGTCTGATATAAATAACCAAGGTGTAGGATTTGCATCATACACACCTATAGTGGAGTACACTTATGAGCATAGAGGGAGAAGTAATATTGCTTATGTCAAAACGGATTCAAATACTATGGCTACTATAGATTATGTAATGATGCAGAGTGAGAAAACTAGAGCGCGTCCATTAGTGAGCTCTACGTACAGTGATTACACGAGTATAAGTGATCCTATATACTCCCTCACACATAGTATTAAAAAAGGTGTAACTGCGAATGCGGATTTATCTAGTACTGGATGGGTATCTATGGTTATGACAACCAGATTTGAGATAATTGGGTATTACTGGCAGGATGAGGATGGTAACTTACAATTAATGTATCGTGAAATGAGACTATGGGCTTATGATTTTGATATAAATAGTCTCTCAGCCATTAAGAGGGAAGATCCTGCTTGGGGATCCTATGGGGATGATCTCTTGAAGAGCGGTAATGGGAAAGGTTTTGAAGGCATAGATTGGGCTATAAAAATTTACAGTACTGATCTCTACTCTAGTGATACTAAGATAATTGATATACCAGTGTCTGTTGTGGTTTACAATGTGCTATCCTCTGCTTTGTCTCAATATGGTTTTCCTTCAGCATTACTACCATCAGTAAAAATAGTTATCGATCAGTATTATTGGGTTACTAGCACCGCAATATGGACGATCTGGGGATCAAACGGATACAGAATACATGCTTACGGAAGATACGTATCTGTACATGGTGTTTACTTTATGGCTGTAGATATTGAGTCAAATTCTCCTTCCCCGCCTGGCGGTGGCCCATATATCTAAAATATCTATATTTCGAACGCCCGCACTATTTCATTGCCATCCCTCTCGACCACTAGACATGACTAGAAGTCAGGTAATAAGCATCACTGGCTTCATCACGACACTATACTTGATCAATCGCTTCACATTGTGAGCTACAGCCATAAGCTTGATGGCTCCCCGCC
>JAHQWF010000050.1 GCA_029856055.1 Candidatus Njordarchaeota archaeon
CCTTTACATCCTTAAAGAAAATGTTTCTCCTATGTATCGAAATCATATAATAATTAATTCATACTAAACGTTTCTTACTAATATAGTAATCAAGGACAACTTTCACTACTTCCCTAAAAACATCTTCAACACTCTTACCGATTTTAGCTGATGTTTCTAGATAAGGTACTCCAAAACCTGCCTCCTCCGAAATCTTTTTAGCTAATTTTAAGCCCTCTTCCATCTTAACATAATCTATCTTGCTTTCATCTTGAACTAAATCAATCTTATTACCTACAAGAACAACCGGTAATTTTTCGTTCATATTTTTCCAAAACTCTTTAAGCCAGTTCTCTATGTTCTCAAAAGATTTCCTATTAGTCACATCAAAAACAACAACAGCAGCTTTGGAACCTCTGTAATAAACTCCTCTAACTTCATTGAATCTGGGTTGACCAGCTAGATCCCAAACCACCAATTGAATAGATAAGTCGTTTATTCTATCGTCGCTATAATTAATTTTCTTTGAATAGAAATTAGCACCAATAGTCTTTAGATACTTTGGATTAAATCCATAACCTAAGTAACACCTCATAAGCGATGTCTTACCGACGCCACCATCACCGATGATTACTACCTTTATCCTCAACATCATATCTGCAAACCTATTTCTTATCAAGTTCTTATTTCAATAAGTTAGTAATTATTATTCACTAAAAAATGAATTTAAAAATAAGATAAATTTGTAACCTTTTCAGTTTCTATAATTACTTTTCAATAATTATATTATATAAATTATTGTTTTTTTGTAAAAATATCTTTTTATTTTGTATTACTTTAACAATATATTGAAAAAATATCTTTTAGGTTTAAGCTATGCAAATCACACCGTATAGTTTTGAATACTGGGTAATTTCTTCGTTAATCGCCTTTTTCCTATATATCATTGGGGTATATTTTGATCTATCTGCGCCAAAGAAATCAGAGAATAAAGGATTCTACTACTCACTATCGATATTATCGTACTTTACAGCACTATTTATAGTGGCGGCAATAGCCCTACAATACATAGGTTACAAGACATTTGAATACATGTTAACAAAAGCTCAAAGTGATATATCAAGAAATGTATGGGCAAACAGTTTCTTCCCATGGAACGTTCCACCATTAATTACTATGCTTGACGGAGTAGCTTTCATCGCCATAGTGCTAGTTGGCATCACGGCATTCAGGTTAGGTATATTATATATAAAGGTCAAGGAGGTGTAGGTTAATGAGTGGAGGAAAAGAGGCAATCCCTTACACCACAAGAATTGTGACTGTTGGAGTAACTGGAGGTTTAATAGCCGTTCTAGCCGCATTCGGGGTAATGGCATTTCCGATAGTTCCTGGTGTAGCAGGTATTTATCCTGCTATAGCATTCATAGTGGCTTTTGGGGCTTGGTTTGGTGTCTGGGCCGCAATAGCTGCTTACATTGGCTGTTTCATTGGTGCAGGTATCGTTGGTGGCGTGCCACTAGCTATAAATATTTATTGGAGCTTAGCTGATTTCTGGGAAGCACTAATTCCAGCTATTGGTTTCAAAGTATTTAAGGCAGATCCAGAACTAAAGACAGCTAGGGACTGGATAATATTCATTGTGTTTGGAGTGATTTTAGGTAATCTTATTGGCGGTCTATGGGGTAGCATAACACTAGCATGGCCTATACAATTTATAGCATGGGAAACTGTGTTTGTCCCGACATTCGTTGCATGGTTTCTAGGAAATGTAGTTGTTACAATTGTAGTTTCTCCGATACTGTTGAGGGGTTTATCTAAACACATAAAACGATCGATGGCTTATACGGAGGGACTTGTCTAAGTAAATCTCATTCTTTTTCTTATTTTTTAGGTGCATAGTCATGTCTTCTAGAGATATAATTTTAGAAGAGAAGAAATATTCTCGAGGATATCTTTTTTATGTTGTTGAAGATAGCCCCGTCTTAAAATTAAACCCTTTATCAAAGCTTTATAGTCTTATTATTATGAGCATTTTAGCCTTCTTAATCTTTGATCATTCATTATTGTTTATATTAATTATTATCACTATCACTTTATTTTTTATTTCCAGAATCCCTCTATATATGATAAAAAAGTTTATTCTGGCTCTTTCAGGGATGGCTCTGGGATTTTTTCTTGTAAACACTTTATTTACTCATATTGATGGGGAAATCGTGTATATTGATTTCTATGTTTTTAAGATACCTTATACTAATTATGGTTGGCACATCTATATTACCGATGCAACTCTACGTTGGGCCGGCCTAATTTTCTTAAGAACAATGATACTAGTATGGATAAGTCTCTGGTTCTTAGTTGTTACACGGGATACAGATATTATTTATGCTCTGCGAAGAATTGGATTGCCTAGAAGCGCAGCCTTCGCATTTGCTTTATCATTGAGATCTGTATCAATGTTTTATGATGATTTTGTCACTGTGGTTGAGGCTATGAAGAGTAAAGGTGTTAATTTTAGTGAAGGCGGACTTGTAAGTCGTCTAAAGAAATATGGTAGAGCCATGTTTCCACTTGTTCTTTTAGCTTTGAGAAGAATTGAGGAGTTCACTAAAGCTATAGAATCTAGAGGCTTCTCAATTAAATGCAATAGAAGAATTCTTTACAGAAAATACTCCATATCTAAACTAGATTTCTTATTCTTCATCACCTTTACTGCACTATTTATCATAATGCTTGACTTAAGCAATATCATTGACCTCTTGTCAATTTTGTTTTTGTGGTGGCGAATATGATTCGCGTCAACAATCTTTACTGGAAATATTGGGGTTCCAAGAGATGGGCCCTTAAAAATGTGAGCTTCGATCTTGATAGAGGCGAAGCTCTCGGCATTGTTGGTCCAAGTGGAGCCGGAAAATCAACACTATGTCTAGCTTTAAACGGTTTAATTCCACATAGAGTTAGAGGCACGATTCAAGGCCATGTCTTCATAAATGGTATAGACACAAGGGAAATGAAATTAAGAGATATTGTTTCTAAGGTTGGCCTAGTTTCGCAAGACCCAGATACTCAACTAGTAACTATGTCTGTTTGGGACGAAATCGCGTTTACTCTCGAGAATTTCTGTTACGAAAAAGAGAATTTTGAGGAAAAAATAGAGAGAATTCTTAAAATTGTTGGACTTAAAGGTTTAGAGCACAAGCATCCATTTGACCTAAGTGCTGGTCAGAAGCAGAGATTAGTTATAGCATCAATACTTGTTACCGAACCAGAGATCATGGTGCTTGATGAACCGACATCTAATCTAGACCCAGTTGGTCGTAAAGAAGTTTTTAATCTACTTCTAGATCTAAAGAAAAAAGGTTATACTATGGTGATAGTAGAACACGAAACTGATGAGTTGATGCGTTTAGTAGATAAATTATTAATCCTTGATAATGGTGAGGTGGTTGCTTACGGTGATTCAGATACTTTATTTAAACAGATAGATTTGCTTAAATCTAGTGGTGTAGCTCCCCCTCAGATCTATGAATTCCTATCATTAATTAAATATGATTTAAAGAAATTAGATCTTGTAAAATTCAATGGTGATATCAGCAATATAAAAAAGGTTTTAAGCAGGTTTATAAAGAAAACTCACCACACCCCCTCCATATTAGTTAATTCAAATGAAACTCAAGTTGAGGAAATAGCTATAAGTATCAATGACCTACATTTCGTCTATCCTGATGGAACTCACGCTATAAGAGGAATAAACTTAAAAGTTAATTCTGGAGATTTCTTGGCTATTGTAGGTCAAAATGGCAGCGGCAAAACAACGCTAGCAAAAATTATAAGTGGTTTGCTATCTCCAACTAGAGGAATTGTTAAGATATTTGGTCGAGATATACACCATATCTCGAGAACAGATTTAGTTAAATTGGTTGGGTGCACTTTCCAAAATCCTGATCACCAATTGTTTTCAGAGACTGTTTGGGATGAATTAGCTTTTGGGCCAAGCAATTTAGGATTACCAGAAGAAGAGATAGAAAGACGTGTCAAGGAAATAGCTCGTAAACTTGGTTTAGAAAATTATTTGGCAGAGCACCCATTTTATCTCAGTAAGGGATTAAGGCTACGAATAGCAGTAGGATCTATATTAACGATGAAGCCTAAGATTATAATTGTTGATGAGCCAACCACGGGGCAGGATTGGAGAGAAAGCATCTATTTGATGAACCTTTTAGTAGAATTAAATAATGAAGGAAAGACAATAATTTTTTTGACTCACCACATGAGATATGTGGCAGAATTCGCTAAGAGGGTCATTGTTGTGAAAGAAGGCAAAATTATACTTGATTCAGCGACAAGAGAAGCATTTACTAAAGTTGAGATATTGAAAAGTGCCTTCGCCGAGCCACCTGTTATCACGACACTAACTTATGATCTATTTAAAACTCCAGCTCTAACAGTTAAAGAGGCAGCAGAGTTGTTCTTTAAATTAACAGACAAAAATACATTTGCAATTAAAAATTATTGAATAATAACATAGGTGGTGATAGTGGAAGTAAAAAAGTTCGTAAAATTATTTTACGATTACGAAAATTAACTTCAATACCTCTTACCGATATAAAAGTACAACTTAGCTTCTCTTCCACACACTGCACATGACCCCTCTGCTTTCTCTTTTGGATCGTGTCCTAAACCTTCAAGACCAGTTTTCTCCTCTATTTCTAATCCGCATTCGTCACTACCACACCAAGGTAACTTAATTACTCCCTGTCGCTCTTCATATATCTTATTTGCTTCCTCGATAGAACTTGCTTGATGGATATTCTTGTACAACCAGTCCCATGCTCTCTTTTTTAGGTTCTCGAATATTTTTTCAAATAGTTCTTTTATTTTTGACAATATTTCATCGTCTTTAACGACTATTCTTTGTAGTGTGTCTCTCCTTACGATTGTTATGGTATTATTATCTACGTCTCTTGGACCTATCTCAATTCTCACGGGGACTCCTCTTAACTCCCAGTAGTAAAATTTTTCGCCAGGAGTTTTTTCTGTTTTATCAATTCTTACTCTTAAGCCGTTCTTTTTGAGATAGCTGAATACTTCTTCGCATTTCTTAAGAACTTTCTCCTCGTAACCCTTGTAGGGAATAGGAATTATTATCACTTGTATTGGAGCTACATTAGCAGGGAATATTATACCTCTATCGTCACCGTGCATGGATATTAATACGCCAATTACTCTCTCGGATATTCCATAGCATGTTTGATACACATACTCAAATGAGCCGTTTGGCTTCTGGTATTTGATGTCAAATGCTTTAGCAAATTTCTGCCCTAGGTTTATAACTGATCCTAACTCTATTGTTTTCTTATCTGGCATAATCTCGAAGAAGTCATAGTTGTATTCTGCACCAGCAAATGTATCCCATTTAGGTGTTTTCAATATAATGTATGATAATCCTAGAGCATCATAGAATTTAGCGTAGATCTCGATAGCCTCCATGATCTGTCTGTCAGCATCCTCTGGAGTAGCATGTGCTGTGTGAGACTCATTAAATCTAATTATCTCCCTAACTCTTAATATAGGCTTAGTGTGCTCTGTTTCGTATCTAAATACATTAACGGTCTGAAAGAGCTTCAGGGGTAAATCTTTATAGCTTTGTATCCACAAACTAAACATGTAATACATTACTGTTTCACTTGTAGGTCTAAGCAAAAATTTTCTCATTAGCGGCTTTCTAATTGTTCTTTCTACAACGAAAGTTTCACCGCTAAAGCCCTCTAAGAAATCTTTTTCTTTCTCGAATACTTCCTCCGGCACTAGCATTGGAAAATATGCTTCTTCATGTCCATACTCTTCTAGTAAGTTTTCTAGTATGCTCATAGCTAGTTTCAAAGACCTGTAGCCATATGGTTTCCATACAAGCATTCCCTTTACTGGATATCTTTTATCAATTATATCTGAGGCCTCAATTATGTAGTCATACCATTCTGAGAAGTTCCCATACTTACTTAAACTTTCGCTCTCCAATTTAGACTCTCCTGTATTATCTATTTTAGAAGCAAGCAAGCTAATTATCGTAGAAGCAACTAGGGGTAACAAGACTGTATTCAATAATTTAGAAATATAATGGAATCAATTCACCTCACCCTCGATATGCTAATTATCTACATTATTTATTTAAAAATTTTTGGCTGGTTTGTCAAAAAATCCTAATTCTTGACGTCATAGCATCAAATTTAAGAGTGGGGGCCTCCCGTAATGTATTATGGAAGACCTACGAAACAACACCAATCCGGAAGGAGGCCCCCAATATGCGGTATATACCGTTTAAAGCCTTAAAAATTTAGCTATGATGCTCCACGCCTTCTACAGCATAATATACCCAAAATACAGCAAGCACAGCCGGAGAAAAGTGACAATACCCCAGAAAATGACCCTAATAACCATCGCTAAGGCCTTCGGGTACACGTACAGAGACATACTAGCAATCGCAGAGGACTTGAAGGAAGTCCCGGGAATAAGGCGAATCACGACTTTCCAGAACTTCAACCATTTTGCCAGAAGAATAAAGCCACAAGAGCTACAAGATGCGATAGAATTCTCAGCAGCCATACTAATCAAGCTTGATAGAGGCGATGAAAGAGTCATCCTAATAGAC
>JAHQWF010000142.1 GCA_029856055.1 Candidatus Njordarchaeota archaeon
TGATGATGTTTTAATACAGGTTTTAGTTCCAGCAAGAGAGGAATTAATTAAGTATGCCTTGACACTATTCACAGAGATTAAGGAGACTGGGATCAAAGGAGTTGAGGAAGTGATAAAACCTTATCATGTAGTAAATTTTGACGATGGTGTTAAAAGAGCTATTGCTGCAGCCTTTTATGGAGATTTAATAGAAGCATTTAGATTAGCTTTAGGGGCTATTCAATATAAATGGGATCAGACAATTGCGTTATTCGCTTTTTATATAGGCTATAAACTGAGAGAATTACCTGCGATTTATGTGTCGCCTTCAAAGAAAATGCTCGACGATATATTAAGGAAGATAAAGCCCACGAACGAACTTGAGAAGCTCTTAACGCAGTTTTTTAAGTTACTTAAAGAGAGTTTAGATTCATATAAAGCTTTTCTAGAAACTAAAATCTTCTTAAGGGATAATATAGGTAGAATCTTTGAGTTATTTGAAAAAAGCGAGAATGTTTATGTAAAAGATATATTAGCTTTCATCCTATCTACAATAGATCCTGGCGCTCTTACTAGAAGAAAAATCGAGGTTCTACAAGACTATATTGGTGCTAGATCACATATCTTAGGTGCTTATTTGAGAGTAGCCTTATCTAGACTTCGAAGCTTAACACTAATTGGTGCTAGAGAATTATTTATAAGAGATGTGCTCGGGTATGTACGTTGGGTGAGATCGAATTATCTAAATGCCAAAAAAGATTTAGTAGATTTAGTGCGTAACCAGAAAGTGGATTTAGCGAATAGAGAGACAAGGGAAGTACTTATTAATTATCTTGGTGCCTTAACAGAGTATCTAAGAAGTACTTATTATGCTTTATCCTTAAGAGATATGAATTACAATAAAATTGAGAAATATATCCGTGAGGTATTAAGGGAGCTTCTCGAGGGCCTTAAGATCATATTAGAGAAGCCTCCTCAAGTGCCTTTGGACCAATTATTTGAGCCCATGGAATTTGCTTCACTAATTTTGTACTTCTCGATCCCGTATTTTGATGAGAATGATAGAGAAGAATTTATTAGGGGAATATTGAATCTAGTCTCTTCACTCTACATAGTTTTGAAAAGGAATATTAATGAAAATAAATTACAATCCAAATGGATATCGCGATTATTCGTATTATTTTGGCTTTCCAGCATGCTAGTTAGCTGGATAGGAGATATCCAGCCATTTATTATTTCCTTTGGAAGAGATCTATTAATGTGTATTAAGAGTAAGAATAAGGAGATAACAAAAGCCAGCAAAGAGACTTATGTTCTTTTGTTGTTGACTACAGTGGCATCGATTTGTTATTTAAGCATGGCATTGAGTGAAGAGAGGAAAAAGGATGTTTTTAAGAAGTTAGTTAGTGAACTAGAGAGCTTGCTAACATGGGTACTAAGAGAGAGAGTATTACAGATACCTTTCTTGATATCGTTGGTTGAGGCTTTGGTGAGGTTAGGTAAATCTATTGGATACAGCTTAGAGGATTTGGAGATGGGCTATTTAGTTTCTTTAGGTAAATCATTAATAAATGAGACTGTGGGAGAAGCTAGAAAGATGATTATTTATGATTTAATTAGTGAAAATAAGCATATGAATTATATTAAGAGGGAGTAGGAATGGCCCATATCCTGCATATTAAAGCTATCATCGTAGGCGAATTCGCGGTCGGAAAAACATCATTATGCAAGAGGTATGCAACTGGTATGTTCAAGGAGGAATATAAGCCGACCCTCGGCGTGGATATATTCACACGGAAAATTGAGATAAAAGATTTTGGATCTGTAATCTTATCAATCTGGGATACAGCGGGTCAAGAGAAATTTAGGAAAATGTATCCTAGATATTATAAAGGTGCTAAATACGCTATATTAGTTTATGATATCACTTCTAGAGAGACATTCGAATCTATTACAGCGTGGGTGGAAGAAATTAGAAAGCATGTTGGTGAGATACCTATTATTTTAGTTGGTAATAAGATAGATTTAGAGGCTTATAGACAAGTTAGTAATGAAGAAGGACTGGATATGACTCAAAAACTTAAGCTTGAAGGATTTTATGAAACCTCTGCGAGAACAGGTTTAAATGTTAACGAGATTTTTGAGGCACCAATTAAAATGATTATAAAAGATCTAATGGAAAAAGCTGAGTAATCTATTTAATATGGTGAATAATTGTGGGACCTAAAAGCAATAAATCGAAAGATAAAGATCAGATACCAGTAGACGACATTATATCTGCTATTACTAGCGAATCATTAGTTGAAGAACAATTAATCAAGGTTCAAGGTATTCTGAAAGAACTTGTATCAAATAACCCAGATATACAAGGTGTTATAGTAGTTTCAATAGAGGGTTTTCCAATAGCTAGTTATCCAGAAGAGGCTTTTAGTGAGGAGGCGAAAGTGGCTGCTGCGATTGCTGCCATATTTGCTACTTCTGAGCGAAATGCGTTGGATCTAGTCAGAGAACACGTTAATTATGTAGCTATTAGGACGTTTAATAGATATATCTTGATTAGACTTGCCTTAGAAGATTATATAATCGCCGTAATAACCTCTGAAAAAGCGAAATTAGGTATTTTAATAAGAGACATTATTGGTGCTTCTGAGAAACTTAAAAAAATATTATCAATATGAAAATATGTTATTTCTCAAATCAGAATCATTAATCTTTTATATATTAGAAAATCATATTTTAAATGGATTTCATTAATTCTAACAAATTATTAGGAATGTGTCAAACATGACCTTATTAAGTAAATCACTAAAAGCTTTAGCGATAATTCTAAGCTTAATTTTATCAGCTGGTAGTGCCTTAATAGCGCTGGATGCTCAAAATTTATCTCAAGGAGGAATTAATGTAACAGATCAAGGTAGCACAACTACAGAAACTACTGTAGACCTATATTTAGTCATAAATGTAAAGAATACGGGTTACTTCTTCGATATTTATGATGTCAATTTAACTATAGTCATTGTAGACCAAGATGGAAGAATATATGATAGAGATATGAAGATTATTCCTAAGATATTAGTTGGTGGGTCACAAAATATAAGACTAGATGTATCTATACCTATTGATGTCGCTATCAGCTGGCAGAACGGTACTATAAAGTTGTTCGCTAAGCTTTATTTTGTTTTCTGGTTCAGTAAATATGATTACAAATTAATGAAATTTGGAATAGCTGCTAAAACCGAATTAACAAGTGGTGGTTAAATATGAGTAAAGTCAAAGCAATTTTAAACACTATTATAACGCTTGTATCTCTAGTAATTTTACCCGTCACAAGTATCAAGTATATAAAGAATATGGGGATAACAATTCCCTATTTTGACCAAAATATAATAATAATTCTAGGAACAGTTGTAGCTATATTTACTTTAATGGATGGCTTGATAGAAGGTGGTTCGGGAGCTGTAGTAACATTAATTAAATATATGGCATCAGCTTATTACTCTTACAGAGTAATGAATATGTTCACATGGTTTATCTTGGAAACACCACAAGCTTATGGGGAATTAATAATTGATTGGGGTCTATGGCTTTACTTAGTCATTGGAGTAACGCTTGTAACAGGGATTTTACGCGCATTAGGTAAGCTTGCAGAGAAAGAGAAGAAAGAGGAAAAAAGGGAAGAAGAGGAGTAAAAATCGCTAAAGTGACATAGCTATGCCGCCGAAAGAAGATGAGTACAATGATATATGGGATCTAGTGCGATCCAGTGTAAGTATAAGTAGAGAAGAATTCGACAGAATGGTTGAGGAGATTTATAGCAAAGCACGAGCATATTTGACTAAAAGAGCTGCAGCTCTAATCGTAGCTAGAAATCTTGGAGTAGATACTAGCCAAGTCGCGTATCCACCTATAATTGGGAGACTAATAGAAGTTGGCCCAGTAAGAACATCCAAAAGTCCTAGGGGAGAGACACCTTATGTCTTGTTTTCAATAGTTAATGAGACTGATAGAATTTCTTGTGTAGCATTTGGAAAGCATCATATTGATTTGTTGAAGAATGCAGATGATAAAGTATTGATGCTGAAAAAATACACTAAAGCAAAATTAAGAAAATATACACTCGTAAAGGTAACTGAGGACTCGATCATAGAGATACTAGATGATGACAAATTGCCACCAATTACAGATCTAGAGCCGGCTTGGGCTGAAAGTTTAAGCGATTTAAAAGAGAAGAGGGGGACTTATTTAGTGAAATTGTTGATAATAGATGAAAGCACTACTGAGTATTTTGCTTGTCCTATATGCGGGAAGGGACTTGAATTATTTGAGTCCGATTGGATATGTCCAGAACATGGAGAAGTAGAGCCAGAAGTAAAAAAGATCTGGAGATATGTAGTTAGCGATAGAACGGGTACGTATCCAGCAGTATATTTTGGAGAAGTCTCTAAATCATCTTTAATGAATAGACTAGTTATCCTAAAGGGTTATTTCAGAAATGATGAATTGCAAATCCAGAAAATATATTGGGTATCGGAAGAGGAAATGATACCTAGCTCTGGTTAGAAGAGGTTCATTTCTTAAATTTTTTAAATGCCATAAGTGACGATAAGCTATAGAGTCCTGATATGAAACCTTTAATAAAATTCATGCTTTTTTTAAAGAATTTTTCTCTACCATATAAACTAAAGAGTAACTGAATAATAGTACTATCTCGATAAATGTAGTAAGCCTTCCCGATGAATTCACCAATTAATTCTATCAATTCTCTGCATTCCTCCCGACTCCATCGATTACAGAATTTCTTAATGAATTTCAATCCAGTTTCAAAACACTTGTTATCCTTTGATACTAACCACAAGTAAGGATAAATGTATGCTTTGTAACTAACCGTGAAAATATTATTATGTTCTATAAGATCCTTTATTCTATTGATAATATTTGATTCTAATTGTTTCCGCTTGAGGATGATCGAATTTAAAGCACTCGATATAGCTGCTTCCAATGCGTCTTCTAATAAATTAATTAAGGTATCGAAATAGTAACTCAAATCTTCCGACAATTCTTTCGCGCCTATAAGTTCCTCTGAAGTAACTTCACTTAATTCTTCAATAAAAACATCCAAATCATCAATAGAGACGTAGCCCGAGTTTCTCCATTCATCTATCTTCCAGCGAAGATGCTTGATATACTCCTCAATTAAATCTAATAAGCGTTGTAATCTATTCAGAAATTCATTCTCAGTCTCCATGTGTGTCAGAGCATAAATTAAGACAGCATAGGCCCTTATGTTTTTAATAGATTTATATAAGCTTAAAGCATTTACGGGTTTATCAAAATTCCTTATTAGCTCATTGAGCAAAGACAATCCTTTATCACGATCTATCTTTATGTAAGAAAGCAAAAAAGAGCTCAGAAATCTAGTATAAATCAAATCTTTCAAGTCAATGCTCGAAAACACTCTTTTATAGACCTCTAAAACAGTATCCTCAGGAGGAACAATAATGTTTGAGTATCTAAAATAAAAACTCAAAATATCATAGAAATCCTCTCTCTTCCCGATTGCATCAAATAAACGTAGCAAATCATCGAATATATTGATGATATTTATTTTAAAAAATAAGGAATAGCGCATAAATATTTCCCAAAACTCCATAAAATCGAGATAATCCATTTTATTTAAGGATAATTTATCTTGAATAAAATTAACCGTATTAGAAAATAAATCATAGCCGTCTTTTTTATTTATGGAAATTAGATAGGGTATTATAAAAGCATTTATCTTAAAGTTTGAAGCGGAAATATTCTTTTTCAATTCACTTAAATACTGATCTAGTAAGCGTTCAAATAAAGTTATTTTCCTACTTAATAATAATGCTTCTAGTAATAGAATTCTAGATCTCCAAGATCTCACACTGAGTGTTTTTTCTATTAATTTCTCGCAATATTCATTTAGTCCAAATTCTGAACATGGTATCAACCCAAGAGCTTGAACATATCTATTATTAATAGTTAATAGTTCATCAAATATCTTTTTTAGCAAATTAATCTCCTATCTCGATTCTAAAATAATGTATAATTTCATGGATTACCACTAAAAATCTCATCTAACCTTTTTTGATATGTTTTCTTGCTTTCTAAAATGTAATGTTTCTTTACTTCATTAAGCTCATTAATTACTCTTCGCTTAGAGAAATTATATTCAGATACAAGAAACTCTACTATATCATCGTATGAGGGCGGATTAAAAACTATTTTATAATCTCTTTTAACAGGAGGATTTAAGTAGAGATTACGAATCACTTCATATGATATATCAAACCGCCACTTAATTTTGCCAATTTCAATCAGATTTTCTAGAGATCTATATTTCTTGATTAAATTATAAGCTGTTTTTGAACCTATCTTAGGTATACCTCCAGGATTAAAGTCTGTTCCAACTAGAATAGCTATATCAATTAATTGTTCTCTAGTTATGTTCGCTTGAGCCAAGAATGTCTCTAGTTCGTAAAATCGAGGCTTAAAGTATGGATTAGGAGAGAGTTTTAGATCCATAACGATTCTAGGAGCGCCATAAAGAAACGCATCCCAATCTCTCACAGCAGCTACATAACCA
>JAHQWF010000086.1 GCA_029856055.1 Candidatus Njordarchaeota archaeon
CTCCATATCTTTTCTCAGCGCCACCAGCTATACCTTTCATTAAGAAGACGGGGTCCTCCTCAGAGATCTTGATAATAATCTTACCTCCACTAGCTTCAATCTCTACCTCCTGACCAATCTTCAATCCTATTCTCTTCCTAATATTCTCCGGGATGGTAATTCTGAATCCTGACAAGATTTTTACTTTGCTTTTCAATTTATTTTGCATTTGTGTATCGCTATAAAATGTATTTTTATTATTAATACATTATTAAAAATATCCTTCTAATATGTTAGTGGTCAAGTAATATTTTACATTAATGATTTTATAATGAAACTTTAAAGGCATTCAAGCTATAAGTAGTTGTTTAGTATGGTCTTAGGCTTTAAAAAATATGTTAAGAATTCTAGTAAATGCGTTAATTGTGGTACATGCTCTTTAATTGTTTCATGTCCTTCCCCACATAGGTGTATTGGTTGTAGATCTTGTTACCTTGCGTGCCCAAATAAAGCTATTATCGAGATACCAGATCAAAGCGATAGGAAAATGGTGGAGATTTCTATAGATGGAGCCGTACACAAGGTACCTGAGTACATCACAGTTAAGCAAGCCTTAGAGCTTCTTGGCTTCCGATTCACTAAGTTTCCTGAAAAAGAAGCTTTATTCTCCCCATGCGAAACAGGGGGGTGTTTTGCCTGCGCTCTTATCATTGATGGTGAATTAAAACCATCTTGCCATACTCCAGTTATGGATGGATTAAGAATAAAAACCGATATATCTTCTCACGAACCTTTGAGGATAGTCGAGGGATTCCAGCCGCATCCCGTGGGCGGCGTTGGTACTCCATATTGGTTAAAGCGGAGGGGATACTATATTGAAGTAGCCTGCTTTTCAGCCGGCTGCAATCTACGTTGCCCTACATGCCAGAATTTCCATGTCACATATAATAGCTCTCTGAAACCTCTTACTTCTAGAGAAGCAGCAAAATTACTCACGTCCTGTAGAGTCCGCTTTGGTGTTGATCGCTTAGCTATTAGCGGTGGTGAACCAACATTAAATAGACGTTGGTTAATAGAGTTCTTCAGGGAATTAAAGGGGAGGAATCCTGATAAGAAAGCCAGGCTTCATCTAGACACGAACACGACCCTCTTAACACAAGATTACATAGATGAGTTAGTAGAGGTGGGCGTGACAGATATTGGAGCGGATCTTAAGGCACTTGATCTAGATACATTCCAATTAATCACGGGAATAAGTGATAAGAATCTAGCGAGAAAATACTTGGAGACCTCATGGAGAGCAGTAAAATACATAGTAGATAATTATTATCCAGATGAAATATTCTTAGGAATAGGGATTCCATATAACAGAGCTTTTTACCCCTCTATAGAAAAGTTATATCGATTTGGAGAAAAAATAGCTAAGATAGATCCAGATGTGCAAGTAGTTGTATTGGATTACCGGCCAGAATTCAGAAGAAGGGACATAGATAGACCATCATTCAACGAGATGTTTGAAGTAAAAAGAATACTGGAAGAAAGCGGTCTTAATACAGTTATTGTGCAAACAATTTATGGCCACATAGGGCCATGAACACATTAAAAATTCTAATTAAAATGATTAATATGGTAGTTTTTCTAGCCTCGTTAATTCTCCTAAGATTTCATTGATTTCTTTATTAGAAATAATCTTAGTATTAATTAGAAATTCTACGAGTTCGCGTGGAGTATATATACGGGCTAGTTTTTTTACTTCACTTTGCTGAAAATCTTTATCTCCAGATACTATAGGCATGTTTAGTTGCATAGCGCAAATCAATAATGCTCTATCCTGGTAATCTTCAACTAGATGACTAAATTTATCCATCTCACCCACATATATATTTTGAGGAATCCACTCAATACTCATTGCACTTAATGTGAATTCAATCTCTTCATCAGAATAAGACAGTTTATATTTAAGAATCTGGGCAATCTCGTCTCGAATACTCTCTGGAGATAAAAGTTTAATTCTTCCAAGAATACCTAGATATACTATTAAACCAGGAATAGAGGCTATTTTATAGAGAGCTGAGAACAATACATTAGAATCAACTAGTATCTCTACTTTATGACTCATTAAGAATATCCTCCAGCGTTAAAGAAGTCTCACTTAATCTCTTCTTAAAAAGAACACTAGCCTCTAGAAACCTAACTTTTTTAAACTCCTTAATTAACATATTTATTAACTCATCAAAGTTCTTAACACCTATCTCTATCTTAAGCCTATGTAACTCAGCCCTAGTTTTTCTAGAAACCGCAATAGTAGTTTTCAACTTGATCACCATATAAAAATATAAAATCATAAAAATATAAAAATATAATCAAATAACCTTAACATAAAAAACAAAGCAATAACTCGCCACTCTTCATCTTATTCTGATCGTGATTTAGTGATGTGTCTTAAATACCATTTTGCTTCTTCTTCGTTGACTAGATGTATTTCATAGGGGTGATAGAGCGGTAGTCCAGCTTCGTCCTCTATCTTAGAAATAATTTCAGCTCTTTTTTTTCCATCTCTTGGAAGATGTTTAATTACTATTAAGATATCTACATCACTTCCACCGGTTGCTTTCCCCTCTATCACACTACCAAATATTACTACTCTACAATCTCCAAGTATCTTTTTTGCTGCTTTCTCAATTTTTTTGCTCCATTTTTCCCACTCTTTAAGTAATTTTAGTTGGTTCATTCTATACTTCAAGACCTCTAACAAATTTAATCACCTTATCAGCAAACTCTACTAATTCTTTTGCTTCCTCTTCATCATATGTTCTTGGGAGATACCTTGAAGAAATATATGCTTCTTCTAGTCTAATAAAGAGACCACGATTTTTTTTAACAAATTCATCTATCTCGTAAGCTTTCCCTGGGAAAATTACTCTTAAAGCTCCCATAATTTCCCTTATTGAATGTATTCTTGGAATAGTTCCTGTATTCTTCAAAACTATAGCTTTTAGATATAATTGAACTGCTTGTTCAGCTAGAAATACAGATAAATCATAATGTTTATTAGATAGCTCTCTTACTGCAGCTTCTAGCATTATTTTTGAACGTTGCTCTAATAACTTAACTTCCTCTAAATGGCTCAATAGAATCCACCAATAAATAGCACATATTATTTAAAGTAAAATCGGGAAATAGATAAATGTTTTATGAACAAGTTAAAAATACGTATAGCTAAAGTTAGTATAATTAGCCTATCATTTAATTTTCTTAAGTTGTAACAGTATAACATCATCTAAAGTCAAAAAAAGACACCCTTAGGACGATTAAGAGCCTATTTTTACGTTAATTTCATACTCTCTATTTTTAATGCTTTTAGCCTTAAATTTATGAAAGATAATTGATAGCTAATGCGAGAGATAAATTATTTTGTTATTTCTGTTATTACTTTTCCTTCCTTGTCTTTTTTGAGAACTCGTCTTATTGTTTCTTCTGATACTTCTAGGATTTTTGCTATGTCTTTTATGTTTTTTAGTCCTAATTCTCTGTATGAGTATGAAACAGCGTGTCTTGTAGCTATTGTTTGGAGTTTTCTTAGGTACGGGATATGTATTTTCTCTGTTCTCGCTGTTTCTTTCGACACTATGTATGTTGTGATGCAGATGTGTTTGTTCAGGATTTTTTCTTGTTTTAGTATTTCGTTGATTAGCTCTTTCCAATTGATTTCTCCCTTCCTTATTATGATCTTGGCGTCTTCTATGTCACGTGGTCTTCCAGATACTAGTTTTGTTAATAATAGGTCTGTGTCATCGAGCACAATTAGGGTTAATTTATTGTATTTCTTTTTCATAGCCCGTTTCATCATTTCTTCTGTAGGCTTTAGTTCACCAACTCTCTTTAGGTATAGGTCGATTCTAGATGATTTTCCTTTCTCGTATACTTTGATTTTTCCTGAAGACTTTAGTTCGTAACCTAGTTTAAGTAGTGTGTCCTCCATAGCATCAAGATCCCTCTCACTTAATAATGCTATATCTACGTCTTTTGTACTTATCTTATACCCTTTAAGAACCATTGCAGCGCCTCCGAAAATGATTATTTTTAATTCTTTATCGAGAGAATTACCTATCTCTTTGAATACTCCTTCATGGAAATGTCTCTTTTCGAATTTAGTGATGTCTATGTTATACTTTTCTGCTAGTCTCCTGAATTCACTCCATGTCAGAAATACTGGGTATTCTGTTCCAGAGAGATATTTATCCATTATTGATAATTTATAGATTTGATTAAACCACTTAGCATAGACATAGAGTTTCTCATGGTCTAATTGATAGTATAATTTTGCGTAGAGAAGAGCTACTAGCGTGTTTTCGTATTTTGTTTTAGCTACAATCAGTGAGTGAATTATTACCTCCTCGTCGCTCAAGTCTTTGGGTGGATAAATGTAATAATCTCTTGGTGTTTCGATCGCTATGTTGTATTTGGGATAAATGCTAAAGGCTGTTTTGGTTCCCTGAGCCTCAAATCCTTTTGGAACCTCCTTTATGATGTGGTAGACATCCCCATAAATTACTCGTGCTTCTGGCTCTATTCCTTCTATGAATCTCGAAAACTGCTGCACGAAAACTCTTATCAATGGATCATCAACAAGACGATAAGTATCATTCTCCTTAATCACTATGCCTTTCAATGTAAGATTATTAAGAACCCTTCTAACATATTTCTCTGAGAAACCAGCTTCTAGAGATATCTGAAGAGAACTCTTAGGCTCAAATAGCTTGGATAGAATAACTGGCGTACTCCCTCTGAGGATAGGAATTAACCCATACTTATTATCTAGCTGTATGATCATATCAGCGAAAAATGGTACTGCTTCAACATGCCCTCTACCGAGCTTAATTAGTCCCCAACTATTTAGTTTCTTTAATATCTGGGTAACACGTGAATAACTAAGCCCTAATTTATTAGCTAGATCTCTAGTTTTGATGCTTTTTATCCTTGAAACTAGGATTAAAACTTTAATCTCAGACACATTCATATTTAATCCCCAATAGGATATATTATTTTAAAAATATTTAAATTTATTTAATTTTAGTTTCCACAATGGAATCTATTATTATAGTATTATCGATTTTAATCCAGAACCTTTTTAGCTTTATTTGTTATTTTGTATTTGACTTCGCGAATCCACATCTTCCATTAATAGCTTATATTGTGATTTGTTGTTTTTTCCCTTTGTTTTGGGCGATAGATGTATATGATTGTTGCTGCGTAAAGAATTATGAGTGCTATTATTATAGTTATGTAATTTTCTTTACTGAAAATGTTTTCCCATGGTTGTCTACTTGGGTTCGTTATTATGTTTTTTATTGTTATTGTTATGTTTAATTCTGCGCTGTTATTGCCGTTATCTATTGCTGTTACTTTTATGTCTATTGTTCCCGTTTCATTGATTTTTAATATGAATATATTTCTTTTCTCATCGTACTGTGCCCTGTATATTCTGTCCTCTATTGACACTATTACTTCACTGATTCCACCCTCAACGTCAGTTACATTTATTATTAACAGTGATCCTTCGCTCTTAATACCGTGTATTATTGGGGCGTATTTATCTTTAATCTCACTGTATTTGAGTTTTAGGTAGATGTACATGAAATGATCAAACGCAACAAAACGAATATACTCTTTATTCCAGTAGCGGTCCAGTTCACGAATTATACCCAATTCAACGAAAGCATGTTTATCAAGCAAGCTGAGCAATCCTGAAATCCTTCGCTGAATTAATGGGTTCTCGTAACCTAGCTCTATTAATAAGTCATAGGCAAAGATGGCTTCTAGTTGGTTCGCTGATCTTTTTGATGGATCATAGATATTGAAGTTTGGGTCTAATGAATGAATAAATCCTCCATATTTAGCGTCCCAGAATAAGTAGAGAGATTGATTAACTAGTAAACTTAGTTTTTCTAAATAATTACTATTTCGAGTAAGTAAATATGCTGAATAATAGCTGAGCCCAGCATAAATCAGGTTGCTTACTGTGAATCTAAAATCATTAAGAATTGAGAAATCTGGCCTATAAGTATGATGAAAACCATTATCCCACATCCTATCTAGTGCTCTTATAGTGCCCCAGAGATACTCTAGATAAGTGTTATTATTAGTTAACTCATATTCTTTGTATATTAAGTATCCAAAGAGACCTTGTAATGCTGGGTTTTTAGCCATAACATAGATATCGCTCATGCTTAATAATCCTCCCCTACTGAAATCCCAGGAAAGCCTTATTAAACTATCTATGATCCTATGACTGATGGCTAGTGCTGTATTATTTTTTGTTAATAAGTAATATCTGAGAAGAATCAAGCTGTATAGTATTGAACCCTTAATGCTCCTAGCACCATTAACCTCATCGTTACCGTTTTCAATAATCACGGAACTTAAATTCCTGCTTATCCGAGCATAATAAGTGCCTGTAATGGATAAGAAATTTTTATTCACAAAACCTATAATGTTTTCTGCTCGTGATAGATATGTCTTATTTCCTGTATTATTATATAGTTCTAAATAAGTAAAACAAGCTCCAACATGATCTATGAGAGCCTTATAATCCTTTGTA